>CAIJIZ010000251.1 GCA_903820735.1 uncultured Pirellula sp. | reverse complement strand
TGATAAGCATGATCAGTCGCATACGAGCCATGTATGCAACAAGTTTGCGGTAATACTCATCGGATTAGGAACTCTGACATGTTTGACTTCTGGATCGCCGCCGTACTGATTTGGCTGGTCGTTAGCGCAATAGGGTATCTGTTCTGGCGATTCTTGGGGTGGCTCTTTGGACTCGCAACACGTCACAATTGCGAGCATTGTGGTCGACAATTGACCCGCAATTGGTCGTGCACTGCTTGCGTGACGCCCAAGCTGGTCGCGGCTTCCGCTCCGACTCCCTCTTTGGCTCCCGTTCCTGTTCCTGCTCCCGCTGATAGGTCGCTGAAAAGCGACTTGCAATCTGCACAACGACTCATGGAATATGGGAAACATTTGGGTGCTTGGGATGATAAAAGGATTGCATTCATCCGCGATTCTCTGGCTCTTTTGAGTCCAGACGTCTCAGTTGCTAAGCAGCCCGCCTCTAAGCCGCCTGCCGCCAAGCAGGCAGATGCCAAGGAGCCTGTTGCCAAGATTAGCGATTTCGGAGGGGCTAGAAGTCCGTTGGAGTTGCCTCATGCGAAACGTGTTGAATTGCAACCGGTCGGCGCGAAAGACAAGCCACTGCAACTGCAGCGTACGTCAGAAGAGCGTCCACAAACGCCCGTGGTACATCCACTCGATGTTTCGGACGAAGAACTGACAAAGGACAAGAAGCGTTCGGTCGGGCGAGAGACAATTCAGAACGTTCAGAAGTCGGCGCGTCAGTGGACAGGGGAGATGATTGTTTCGTTCATGGAGAAATCCAATATACGTTGGATGGAATTGATCGCAGCTTCGTTGATTGTCTTCTGTTCGGTAGGGTTGGTAATTAGTTTGTGGAGTACTTTGACTGCCACCAGCAGGTTCTTTCCATCCATCGTGTTTATGCTTGCTACTTTAGCCGTTCACGGGGCAGGGCAGTATACGCTCAAGAAGTGGAAACTACAGAATACGTCTCGTGGCATTCTGCATATCGCTTTGATGCTGATCCCATTATCGGTGATGATCGGTATTCGGTTGGCACGCGGTGAAAGTGTCACTGGCGGTGGTGCGGGAGTACCGGTGGATTGGCAATACTGGGCGATGCTGCTGCTCGGGATGGGTGTATATGGTGGTTTGGCGATCACCGCTTCTCAATCGCTCTTCATTCGCTCATGGATACCCGTAGCGGTATCAACGATTGTCTCTAGTCTATCTCTTGTGTTGATCGGTTGGGGGCATCGACAATCGATTTCTGAATTGAATCAGGCTTGGACGCTAGTTCCTGCCTTAGGCACCGTAAGCGTCATGGCTTGGTTCGCTTCGTATTATGGAGCGGTTCGGGTGCGGCGCACGTTCGGGTTTTACCGCAGGCATATCGGCATCGCGATTCAGTTGCTATTTGCTTCCTTGGCGGTCATCGTGTTTTGGAATATGCATTTTGGTTCGGTTCTGAAAGCAGGTCCTTGGGTATGGATGGTCTTAGGTTCTTTCGCAACCGCTTGGACGATTTGGGGACTGATCCATAGCGATCTTTCCAAAGTGTTGATTTCGAATTCCAAGTCAGATTCTGATTCGGCTTCTAATTCGGATGTTTTGCAGCAAGCGGCGAATGCCCAGGTTGGCTCTCGGAGAGAAGAAGTTGGTTCTCGGGGAGAAGAGACGAGCAGTGCGGTCATCTTGAGTTGGTTGATCGGAATGGTTGCGGCCGTTGCGGTTCTATGGGCGACATGGGGATTGGCCGAGCACCGTTGGCCATTGCTGGCTTTCTTAGCAATAGTCGGGGTATGGCAAGGTTCGTTGGGGATTGCTACACGCAACGTCCAGGCAATTGCTGGTGGTTGTGTTGCGATGATCTTGGCAACAACGCTGGGGCTGGAAGCGGTCATGATGCCCACACCGAAACTTGTTTGGAGCGATTGGTTCTCATGGCAACGGGTGGTAAGTCTCGCGGCGCTCGGAGGGTTAGCACTTTTCGCTTCTAAGAAATTTGATGATTCGGAACAAGTCGCGGTTGGAAAAGGAACGCGGATCGCTGGTGCTTTGGCGTTAGGGGGTGGATTGATTCTATCGGTCTTGGCGACCTTGGTTCCATGGGGACGTACACCCTACGGTGGAGACTGGGGGGCGGCACTGGTGACTCTCTATGGGCTAGTGGGGATCGGGTTGGGATTGATCCACGACACTCGAAGGGGGAGTGAGCGCCGAGAGTGGCTTAACGAGTGGATTGTCGGATCGCAATTGCTTTGTTTGCTTGGTGTGCATCGCATGTTTTCTCAAGCGACTTGGTTGCCGGAGTATTTCGTGCAGTTTCGACCTCTGCTTAGTACGATTATGGGGTTTGGGTTATTGGCTTTGGTGTGGGTCGCAATCGGTTTGGTTTGCCGAAGACGAAGTGTTCGATTATCGATTTCGCAGGGGACATCGTTAGTCTTCGGCGGGGCGATTATGCTGGCAACTCTATCGTGGATTGCTTCTGTATTTTCCATAAGTCCCGTGGGCTACTTTTTGGCAATGGGCTGGATCTTGCCCGTGGTCCTCCTATGTCGATGGATATGTAGCATTATCGGTGATTCAGAGAAGCCAGAGGCACAGGATCGCAACGATTTGGGACTTGGCTTTCGCGAGATCGGGCTTGCTCTGATTCCTATTTGGTTGACGGTATGTGTTCACCGGTTTATCGAAAGTACTTTGAGTATTGATTCGATGACCAATCTGGCGCAAATACCGATGCACTTAGGGATACTAATGCTATTTGCTGGACTGATAAGCTTTGGGTTTGACCGTGTTTGGCGGGTATCGAACAAGCAAGAGTGGTTGCGACCTGTTGGCTATTCGGCTGGTCATGGGTGGAGTGACTTATCCACCCTACTCATGACAACGTTGACGATAGGTGTTGCGATAGGATCTTTGTCCCTGTCGATGGGTTGGGGGATTCCCCAAACTTCAACGACAGGACGAATCAATTCGATAGGCCAAGCCGATGCATGGTATTTAGGATTCGGGCTTGGAGCCATTGGAATTTTGACCGCTCTGGGATGGTTGGTTTTTAAAACCGAGGGTGAAAACTCTCGACGATGGTTGTGGAAGTTATCGATATGGCTAGTCGCATTCCTCGTCGGAACGCAGGGGACTCTCGTTTGGGGACCAAGCATTTCGGGGGCTGTAACGGGTGGCACGACGGTATCAGGGGGGCCAACGGGACTTCATCCGTGGGTCGTTACAACCTGGCTAATGACACTTGTTGCTGCCGGGTTTGCTTGGTTGGATTGGCTCGGTGTGAAACAGGGGAACCTGCGAAACAGAGTTACTAAAGAGGGTGATGATTTCGATGTTAGGTATATGGTGCGAGGAGTACAGGAGTCTCTACATCTACTACCTCTGGGAAGTGTACTGATCCTTACTGTCGTGGCAGTATTAGTTTTCTTGGCCGGGACAACGGCAAGTGTGCATCCAATGCCTTGGAGCGCAGCATGGAGTTCAGCAAGCTTTGGGACACGCAGTGCGATGGTGGCTCGATGGTTCCTACCGATCGGGCTCGCTACGTTTGCTGGTTGGTTAGTTGCGGTTGTGCCTCGTCTTACCGGCGGTAATCTTGCTGGTAGTCTTTCCGGTACTCTTTCGCTGGGTGCTGATGACGCTAATCATAGTAACGCAGAGAACGCTGGTGGGTTGAGTAACGAGCGAACCAGTATTTTTGCGAGAGGAATTCTTTTAGCCCTGTCGATCGCTTTGGTCTTAGTAGCGATCCCGACAACGCTAGGGTCGAGTTTGGTTGAATGGTGGACGAGCATCTTGAGTGCATTTAGCATCGGTTTTGGGATGGTAAGTTTTGGGACATCTTGGGAATGGTTTTACAAACTGTCTCATGGGCGGAACAGAGAGAGCAGCGGCTTGGGACTGTTGTCGGCCCGCGCCGCGAGTGAGTGGTTAGGTCAGTTGGCGATCGTAAGCGGCTTTGGGGTTGCGCTGTTCGCATGTGCGGATAACATTCAGCACGCCGCTGGGGTAAAGCTCATGCCATCGATCACGAATTATCAAACGATTCTTGGGATCTTCGTCGCGGCTGCATCATATCTTGTTTCAGGTGTACAGCGGGAGCGGGACAAAGGGGTACTATGGATGGTTTTCATCGCGGTGATCGCGCCGGTCTTGCCTTTGGTAATCTCCTCGTTTTTGCTAAGTGGATGGAGCGTCGGTTCGGTACCAAAAGTGTCGTTCCGAGCCGAACCAATGCATGCGATGATTCTTGGTTGGATCGTCGCTCTGGGGATCGGTGTTGAGGCTCGACGAAGGGACCGCAGCGGATTCACTGGCGGGAACGAGTCAGTGATTTGGGGTGGGTTAGCAACCCTGTCGATGGTACTTAGTCTGTGGCACCCTAGTGGGACACCGACCGGTTGGATATTGGGCTTGGGAATCGCGATTGCGGCACTGGTCTTGGCGAGAGGATTGGTTCTTAGTAATCCATGGTTTGGTCATGTTGCGGGGATTTGTAGTGCAGCGGTAATATCATGTTATTTGTTAAACCGAAATGGAAGATTTATCGCGGGGCACCAGGAGTTGATGTTGTGGGGGCCACTTGTTTGTGGTTGGGTGAGTTTGGCGTGGCATTTAATGCAGCCTGCTAAGGATTCGCTTCGCGGGGGCTGGAGTGTTGATCAGACCGTCAGTATCCATGTACCGATAGCACTTATGTTATGGACCGGATTGGGCGTGGCGGCATTCTCCGTCATCTCCGTGATCACCTCAGTGCTTCGAATCCAGATAACATCAAGTAGCGTATCTTGGTCGACGGTTTTGCTGGGGTTCGGAAGTCTAGGTTTAGCGATTCTTCGTTGCTGGGATGTTCGCTCGGCGATGCGAGGCTGGTCGGTTTATTTATCGGCAGTAAGTGTCTCGATGTCCTTAGGAGCCACCCTTGCAGGTTCGATGCAACTGACTTCAGTTCATACGTTCCTAGCTTGTGTATATGGCGGTTTGATTGCGATGGTTGTTTTAGCGGCATTCCTCCGAGAATGGCTGCGGGAATCGACTCAGTTAATTCCCGCCTTAAAGCTTGGGTCTTTAGCACCGAATCTCGATGATTTCGTGGCGGCTGGCAAGTGGCTGTCTGGTCTTCATAGTGGCTTTGGCTTGGTTATTCTGGGGCTGGCACCGTTGATCGTTTTAAGCGGATACGATGTGGTGACCGCACGAGCTGCATCGCTGTTGCCGATTCTTAGCGTGCTGAGTATTTTGCCGATAGCAACTGACCAGAAGTATCGTGTTCCGCGATTGATCTCGCTTGCATTGATCACACTTGCATTCGTTTTGTTGTCGTGGAGTGATTTGATTATGCTCCAAGCGACCTCGGGAGCAGAGTCGTTGGCATGGTGGCGAGGCCATTACACTCTGGGATTAGCCCAAAGAACATTCTTAGCGATTGTCGCAATGAGTCTAGGATATCGATGGATCAGTTCACGCTTCCGTGATTGGCTTGACTGGGAATACCTACTCGAGCGAGCTGGCAGCTTGTTGATGGTACTCGGTACACTCTTTGGTTGGGGGTATTTGGCAGGATTGTGGGGAGCGGTACAAGGCTTCGGTTCAAGCGATGGAGTTATGCGCATTGCCGAGACACCTTGGACGATTGGAGTTGGTACTTTTGTGGCATGGACGCTACTGGCCTGGTCGTGGCTGCGAGCCATGTTCAGTCGGGATTCAGGGGTGGTGAGCAAACATGTTTATTTGATTGCAGCCGAGCTTTGTATTATCGCTTCATTGCTGGTACTGCGTTTGCATTTCCCTTGGATATTCGCGGGTTGGATTAAGCAATGGTGGCCGATCATTGTCTATGGGTTAGCGTTTGGATCGATTGCGGTGGGAGAATGGTTGCGTCGATCGGGTCGGGAGTCGGTTGCCGATCCCATCGAGCGGCAAAGCATTCTTTTACCAATCATACCGATTCTGGCGACATTGATTCCTCAATGGAAAGTGGCCGGTAGTTTTTGGTCGACATCCATGAGTTTCTCGTTGTTGCTTCTGATTTCCGGTGTGGCTTATTTGGTGATAGGGTCTTATCGAAGAATGACTCTCTTGAAGAGTTTCGCGATGTTACTGTTCCTTGGGGCTTTCTGGTCGTTGCTTCATAGTCAAGAAAATTTGAAGCTGATCGATCATCCGCAGTTATGGCTGATCCCGCCAGCGTTAGCGAGCTTGATTTTTGTCGAACGGAATCGCGATCAATTGGCAACGTCGGTTGTAACCGGAATGCGGTACATCGGATTGCTAGTGATCTACATGAGCAGTTCCGTGGAGATGATTTTCAAGTCCTTTGAGCTGCAGTTTTGGGCGCCGGTTGTTCTCATGGCTTTGGCTGTCGCGGGGATCTTGTTAGGTGTTGGGTTGAGGATCCGAGCGTTCTTGTACTGTGGTAGTTGGTTTGTATTTGTGGCTTTGTTTGGGATGGTTTGGCAAGCACAACAGGCTATTGGCCAAGTCTGGCCATGGTGGGTATTTGGGATTTTCATGGGTGTCTGTTTGATCGCCTTGATCGGTTACTTTGAGAAGAATCGGGCGAGGTTATTGAAGGTGGTGGACTCCTTGAAAGAGTGGCAGCCGTGATTTTCTAGGGCTAGCTAGTGTTCGATTCCAAGAGATTCATTGGTGGCTGGATGGTACGGCCAATATTTATTGCCGGTAATCTCCGTGGATGGCTTCGAACGGGGGCTTCGCTGGCATACGCGTTGGGCCACTTGTTCCCCCGTACGCGAGACGCTACAACTATTGGTCGCATAAGCACTTGGGAGTTCCTGGAAAGTTAGATTTGACCGAGTCGATGAGTGACCCGCAATTGATTATCGACGGCTCCCACACCTTGGGCTCAGGTAAGAACACGGGCATCGAGCGAGTGGTTCGGAATCTTTCCAGGGAGCTTCGCTCGACGGTCGTGAATCGCGGTTTACCGGCTTTGGAAGTGGTGACACATTTCCAACATCGTTTCCTGCCGATGGATCGGCGTTTGGAAGGCAACTTAGGTAACCTCTCAGCGTGGGAAGCGAACGCGAGTCGATTTGTACCTGGGTGGATTCAGGCTGCACCGCGGTGGATCTCGAGGATATCGGGGTCGAAGAAGTGCAAGAAGTGGATGGAGCCTACGGCGAGTCATTTGGGTATCTATAAGGTTCCTCATCATCTTTATCGCTTGAGCTCCCTAGCTGGTCGGATGGTGCGTGGTGGTTTGCTCCAACCGAATCCATCGCAGATTCTTCTCCTACCGGATGCGTATTGGACGCGTCGAGACATTTGGGAGACTGTCGCTCGATATCGAGAATCGGGAGTGATGATCGCAACGATAATCTATGATTTGATTCCGTTGACCCACCCGGAATATGTAGGGCGCAAACGGAGTGAGAAGTTCTTGGGGTACGTAAAGCAAGTCGTTCAGAATAGCGATACGATTATCGCCATTTCTAAGACGGTTCGCGACGACGTTCAGAAGTTTATATCTGAGCAAACGAATCGCGAGCTGTTATGCAATGATGTTCGAGCTTTTTGCCTCGGTGCTGAGTTAGCGAATGTAACCGGTCCTGTTCGGAAAAACGTAGAAGAAGTCTTCGCATCGAAAACATCTAGCTCGCCATATTTGATGGTTGCAAGTTTTGATCCACGAAAGAACCATGCTCAAGCGCTCGATGCATTTGATCTGTTATGGGAAGAAGGCTCGGAGGCTCAATTGTGTTTTGCAGGACGCACGGGATCATTATGCAATGACTTGATGCACAGAATCGAGCACCATCCGCAGTTGAACAAACGTTTATGGGTATTCCATGATCTCTCCGATGCGGAATTGCATTATGCTTACGAGCATTGCTCAGGTGTTTTGCTTCCCTCGATCGTCGAAGGATTTGGGTTGCCGATTGTCGAATCGCTATGGCATGGTCGCAAGACTTTCGCCAGCGACACACCGATTCACCGAGAGGTTGGTGGTGATCATTGTGAATATTTCCCGTTATACGACGGAGCCGCTCTGGCAGCCTGCATCCGGCGTTGGGAGTTAGGCTCTATCGGTTCGAAGTCCAAAATCGATCGCGCCAGTACACGACAGAATCCCGATGACTTGAATCAACATGGGTATGATGGTGGTGATGCAATGGTTCAACAAGCGAGTCGCTTTGTACCGATGACTTGGAAAGCGAGTGCTGAGCAATTGCTCGATGAGCTTCTCGCTGCATATGAAACGTATCAGGGGCGTCGGCGGAAGTAGCATCCTTGTCCTTTATTCTGGACTTGGATTTAAATAACATTGGGGTGGGTGATGGCGGCAAGTGAAGATTCTACGACACCGGAAGAATTAGCGAAGCGCGAGCCTCTATTGCGTGACTCGATGTGTTTGCAATGCGCTGATCACAGAACGATTGTCAGTGGCCGAGGCTCTGTGTTCTTATTGTGTCAGTCGTCGCAGGTGCCAAAGGAATGGCCAAAGTACCCAAGGCAGCCGATGTACCGTTGTCCTTATTTGAGATTGGACCAGGAATCTCGAACGAACTGAAGAAAGACTTCGGCGAGTTTTCGATCTGCTCCAAGAGTACGCGCTAAGATCCAATTTCGATTGGGGAATCTTTCTCGCATCGAGCGCACTTTAGAACGTAGTTGATCCATGAGTTCGCCTTCGAACAGCAGATGGGGTTGGACAAGGATCGTATCGCAGTCTTGACCCTCGAAACTGGATGTCGCGGCTGATTCGAGCAATTCATCGACCGTGGTTGCTCCTCCGGCGAAGAATCCCGTATTGTGCCAATGAATAGATCGTTCAGCAGCGATGAGTTGCGTAAGTTCACGCATGTGATTTAAAGCGACCGGATCGCTGGTTCCTCGGCCGACCATCGCAAGCGCGATTCGCTCGGAGCGAATACCGATCAGCGGGCAAGGCTTACAAGTATGTCGTGTGTTGCAATCCGGCGGGACACCCGTTCCGCAGTGGGCTTCCGGACACCCCTCTAAGGTTGCGGAATGAGCCATCTCATGGAATCGCGTGTTGGAGAGAGCTAAAACGCTTGGGGCTGTCCCCAAGGATGGTGTTTGTCCGAGGATGTGAAGTCCGAGTGCGTTCGCCTCCGCCTCGACGGCAAGAGGTATGTCTGACTTCGCATGCGCGGCGGAAAAAAGAAGGATTGGAACGATGGTTAGATACTTCAGTTTATCGTCTGCAATTTGGCGCATCGCGGTTTCGATCGATGGGTCGGCAAGCTCTAGAAATGACTCGTAGATATGCCAAGCAGGTTCAATCGATCGCATGTGACTTACAAGAGATCGAAGTTGAGCAGCACCGGCAGGTTTGCGCGTACCGTGTCCGACGACAAGTACAGCGGCGTGTTCCGCGGGAGTGATTGGTTGTTCAATGGTAGTTGGGGTGCAGGAACTCAGAGCTGTGATCCTTAGTCAGTGGAGTAAGTTATTGGATTAGTTAGTTGGAGAGGGGCGGAAAGGAATGGATTTCAGGTGTGGGTTTGGGTGGATTGGGTGGTTTGCGAAGCTTTGCCGAAGAGGGTGAATGTAACGATCGTAGCGATGGCACCGATAATCGGAACGAAAGTGTCGCGGGAATTGTCAAAAAACTCTGGTTTTTCCTAAAGAAATAGCACAAAACGTTTTGCATTCGTTTTTTTGTTGATGAATGCGATTTCTTATTTGATACGAAGCGATGCTTCGACAAAAATAAGCGAGTTCGTATTGGAATTTCCTAAAGTTTTACCGACAGCAATCCACGATGAGTCTCAGAGCCAAGAACCGCCTCGCTATAGCTTCCATCATCCAAGCCGGATGTTTGAGTGCCCTCTGCGCGGCTTACAATCCACTTTCGGATGCGAGCCTTGCCCAAGATTGTACTCCTTGCGGGCCCGCGAAACCCGTCGCCACTTATCGATTGCAGACCGAAACGGTTTATGAGCAAGTCCCTGTGACTCGCAACAAGATCGAGTTCGAAGAAGTGATGATGGAACGCGAGGTTGTCAGTTATCGGCCGGTTACTGAAACACGGTTGGAACGAAAGCAGTCGACGGTGCGCAAACCCGTCATCGAGACGTCGACCATCAATCAGACCTACACAGTCCAAAAGCCTGTTACGAAAATCGATTACGTCGACGAGACAACGTACGTGACGGAGACGTCGCAAGTCGAGCAGACGATCACCACTTACAAGCAAGTCACTGAGACGCAGTACCAAACCCAGTATTCGACCGTACAGAAACCGGTGACTGAGACACAGATTGCCGTTCAGAATTTTCTTGTACAAAAGCCTGTGACGGAGACCACCTATCAGACGCAGCAGTATACCGTGCAGCGGCCCGTTACCGAGACCGTCATGCAAACGCAAACTGTCGCGGTTCAGCGACCCGTCACCGAGACACTTATGCAAGCTCAGACGTATACGTCGATGCAACCGGTGACGACTTACCAACCAACGGTCGTCGATGCAGGTGGATACATGGCACAAAACTATTACCAACCGGGTGATGTTCGCTATCACCTACGTTGGACACAACCTGCTTCAGGGATCAATCCATCGACAGGTCAACCAGTCTATCAAGCAGGCGGATTGAATTGGGTGCCTTATCAATCGCAAGGGCAATCCTCTACCGCCGTTTATTATCAGCCGAACTACCAACAAGTCGCTGTTCCGCAGACAAGTTACATGCCACAAGCGCAGACCGTTCAAGTCCCAGTGACATCGACTCGATTGCAAACCGATTACGTTCAACAGCAGATTCCTGTGACGACTCAGAAGATTCAAAATGAAGTCGTACAACAACAAGTACCCGTTACGACGACTAAGATTCAGCAAGAAGTCGTACAGCAGCAAGTACCTGTGACAACTACACGCTATGAAAACCAAGTTGTCTCGCAGCAAGTACCAGTGCAAGTCCAGAAAACGGTACCAGTGCAAGAGAAGGTAATGGTACCTCACTCCGTTCAGAAACCTGTCACCCGCCGTGTTGCCAAAGAGCGTATCGAATACGTTACCGAGCAAGTCGTGCGGCCAGTGACCGTGCAGAAGGAAGTTTACAAAGACGAAGTAGTTGTTGAGGAGATTCCCGTTCAAACCACTCGGTACGAAAAAGTTGTGCAAAAGGTGCAAGTTCCTTACAAAGTGATGAAGACTGTGCCGGTAACGGAGATTCAACTCGTCCCGCGATTAGTCACACGTAGGGTTCCGATCGATATCAATGGAATCCCGGTGGTCGATACCCCAATCGTTTCGCTCGCCGCTCCAAGTTCGAGTTCCACCGGTTCGGTAGCTCCTGCTGCTCCTGCAACTCCTGTTGCTTCGCCATCGGATATTCCGCAGAGCGTGCAGTCACGCAAGCCGGCCGCGACGGAGTCGGGAGATCTGCCAGCACCCGCTGCTCCTGCTTCACCGGCGCCGACTTCTGAAACCAACCCTCCGAACTCACCAATTGAGGCGGCCGGTTCGGGAACTTCGAGCAAGACGGAATTGCAGCTTGGGCCTACAACGGGCGGGGATCCGGAAGCGGATAAAGTACCTCAGCTTGCACCTAAGTTGCAGGTACCTGAGCAGGGTGAGAAGCCCACGAAGATACGCGTGTCGGAAGACGAGTAGAGTTGTTTGTTCGCGTTGGGTGCGATGGGCGGAAGTGTGATTGGATTGTAGAATGACTAACCGCTGATGAGAGTCGGCGGATAGGATACAGTCCTAAACACTTTCTGTTGAAGTCTTTTACCCAACCTTTACCCAATGCGCGCAATCCAAATCTTCGAGCCAAAACGCCTAAAGGAAATCTCTATTGAGGCTCCGGATTCTCCCGGGCCAGGTCAAGCGTTAGTCCGAACTCATCGGATGGGAGTATGCGGGACCGACATCAGTTGTTACCTCGGGAAGTTCCCGTTTTTCGCGTTCCCTCGTATCCCCGGCCATGAACTTGGGGTCGAAGTCCTCGCCGTAGGTCCTGGGGTTGAGAATGTGAAAGTCTCAGATGCTTGTAGCGTCGAACCCTATTTGCACTGCGGTGAGTGTTACGCTTGTCGCAAAGGCGCCAGCAATTGTTGCGCGAACCTGAAGGTCATCGGCGTGATGATGGACGGCGGTCTGTGCGAGAAGTTTCTAATACGAGCAGACAAGCTTCATCCGTCGAAGAAGTTGACGATGGATCAATTAGCACTTGTTGAGACATTGGCGATTGGTTGTCATGCAAGTCAGCGATCGGGTGCGACGAAGAATGATCGGGTATTGATCATTGGTGCCGGTCCGATCGGAATTGCAACGTTGGAGTTCGTACGCTTGACAGGTGCGGCCATCACTGTGATGGATATGAATAGTACAAGGCTGGAATTCGTTCGGCAGACGTATTCGATTGATCGATTGATCGAAGTCTCCCCAGAGAAGTCGGGGATCGAGCAAGCTCGCGAGCTCACCGGGGGTGATCTATACGACATCGTGATCGACGCGACGGGAAATCGCTATTCGATGTCGGGCGCTTTTCAATTCGTCGCTCCAACGGGCAAATTGGTGTATGTAGGGATTACCCAAGATGAGATTGTCTTCAAGCATCCTGCGTTGCATCGGCCCGAGGTGACGTTGCTTGCTTCTCGAAACGCGTTACCCAAGGACTTTCCGTACATAATCGGTTTGATCGAGGATGGAACCATTCAGACCGATCCTTGGATTACCCATCGTACGGATCTGGATCATGTCGTGAATGATTTCGACAGTTTCACCCGTCCGGAGAATGGCGTGCTGAAGGCCATCATTGACGTCGCCGTTTAGAAGCATCCCCGATGTACTACTTGAATCGCTCGTACGAGGATCCGAATGCCAACTTAGCCTTTGACGAGGCTTTGCTTGAGGCGATGGACAGTCTTGAATCGCAGAAGTCAGAGTCAGCGAGCGAGAGTGGCGAGCCTGCGGAGCTTTTGCGTTTTTGGCAGATGAGCGTACCGTGCGTGGTGGTGGGACGTTCATCGAAGATTGCCGAGGAAGTGCATCTTGATCGCTGCAAGCGGGATGCAGTTCCGGTGCTTCGACGCATGAGTGGTGGGGGAACGATTGTCGCTGGGCCAGGGTGTGCGATGTTCAGCGTGTTGCTGTCGCTCGGTGCGCGTCCAGAGTGTCGTTCGCTGGACATGGCTCATCGGACGGTGATGTCGAGAGTATGTCAAGCGTTGCAATGGTCGCTCGATGAATACGGGATCGACGAGAAAGTCGATATTCGAGGGATCTGCGATTTGACGATTGATGGCCAGAAAATCTCAGGCAATGCGCTTCGGCTGAAGCGGCATTGGCTTATGTATCACGGAACGCTGTTGATCGATATGCCGTTGACTTGGATCAGCGATTATTTGGCGATGCCCCCCAAGCAACCCGAATATCGGCAAGGAAGAGCGCATGATCAGTTTGTAACGGGACTTGGAGATCGCATTCGAGAACCCAAATTGTTTACAGCGATTCTCGAGAGAGCGCTGCAGCGGGTATGGCAAGCGGATCGACCTTGGACCGAACATCCATTTGCGAATCAAGCCGAGGAGCAAGTGCAAGGATGGTTAGATCGCCGATACAAAGACCTCTCGTGGCATTCACAGCGCTGATTCTCAGTCCCCTTTACTCCTGGCCTGCGGAAGAAGTGTGCGTCCAAGCGTTTTATGCGAACCGCCCCCATCTATTCACTAGAGCTCAAGGCTCTTTATGTAAGCTAGCCTGAACGGTATCGCCGAATTTTTCAAGCATCCAGCTGGACCCCAAAGCCCCCTTTGAATCTACAATACACTCTTCCACAAAGTCTGCGGGGGGTACCGCTGGCATTACGTGTTACAACAACAGTCCAAGAATCATTCGACGAAACGACTTAGGCATTACCATGCGACACGTTCCTCTTCTACTGCTGTCAGGGCTTGTACTTCTGTTACACCTCAATCCTAGGCTCGTAATGGGATCGGATCGTGAGGAGATCGCGACCGCGTTGCGCATCGTTGGGGTAGCAGTAACGGAACATCAAGTTTCATCGGAGATGCGCTGGAGGCGAGATTCAGATCCGACCCTCTCTGCTCGCGTGGAGCTGTTCGTACAGAATCCCAATACAGAATCGATCAAAGTAACCAGCCCAGTGGAATTGGATAAGTTCGCCCCAAGCGAACTTGTGTCGCGCGGCGATTGGGCTTGGAGGGATACTTTGTGGGAAAACGGTTTTGAACTTCCTCCAGGCGCATTGCGAGTCCTTCGTTGGAATGGTCAAAGTCAGGATTGGGGAAGCGGGACGCAGCATGCAATGCAGTACCGGATTGCCGGCGATGTCGCCGAAGCTCAATCATCTCCATTACAAGTGCCCCCATCGCAGTTGCCTCAAACTCGCATTGAGCAGCAAGAAATTCGCCTTGCTAAGCCAGAGCTTTGGATCGAATCGGTCGTGTTTCACGCGAGCGAGGATTCAGTGCGTCCAAATCGTGTCAGTATCACTGTGAGAAATTCGGGAGGAGAGACCAAGCAACTGCGCAGCGTGCAGTTTTGGTTGCCCAAGGATGCGAATCGTTTCGATACTTTATATCCGCAGGGTGTAAAAGAAGACATCGCGACATGGAACAATGACAGGAATGTTCCTGGGGGAGAGTTAATTGGGTTTACGATTGCGACCGAGTTGCTTCCTCTGACATTTGTAGCGGTAGAAGTGGACCTAGAAGGAGACACGGGAAACCGTGAGAAGGTTTGGGGTTACTTGAAAGTGCGTCCTGCTAGTTTTGATATCAGCGGTGGGTGGATCGCGAGCAATGCCAAGAATGGATCGAGTATGGCAAACGAAGAGTACCTCAAAACGCTGACTATGCTATCGGTCAATACTGGTCAGATCGAAGAGGTAGGTGGTTACAGCGATAATAGTGAACTGGCAGCCAAGTATCCCATGAAGCGATTCAATCGGCTTGGAAATCGCGAACGATACGACAAAGAAGAGATGGTTTCGGGCATTCACGCGGTGGAGTTTCTCGGTGAGCCTCAGTACGGTGGTGGCCGACCAGTTCCACCGCAGGAAGTCTTCGATAAGTTAGCTCCCTATGCATCATGGATGTTGCCGACGAGTGTGACGTTGAGTGAGGAGCGGACGTGGAGATATTATGCAGGACTGTCGGACTATCCTCACTATGATGCTTATCGCGTGATCGCCCCGGCTGCGGACGCTTGGTCGCGTTACGAGCGTTGGGATGGGAAAAGTATTCGATGGGGAGCTCCGCTCGAGACGATTGGTACGATGACCCGCAGTCTGCGAGAGCTTAGTCGACCCGCCACGATCGCTTATTGGTCCCAAGGAGCGCACGATGGTTGGGGGGGAGTATTGAGTCCTCGACGAGGATCGCCAACGGCGCAGGAACTCCGAGCGCAAGCTTGGCAAGGGCTCGGTAATGGGATCGCTTCGTTGTACTGGTTTAATTTGAGCATGAAGTCGCTTGCGAAGTACCCGGACTTGTTGGAGCCGATCGCTAGGATTGGGATTGAAATCGGGATGCTCAAGCCTGTTCTGGAGGAAGGGACAGCTTATCGATATCAACGGATTACCACTGACGGTAAGCCGCAGTGGGATCTTTCTTCAGTGGTTAGTTCTCAAGCCGCAATGTTGGTGGTCAATGATTTGGGTTATCGAATTGACGAAGCGACGCGTACATTTCGCTTTGAAACACGAAAGGGGCAATGGGAATTCGATTTACCCATTTGGCTGCATGGAGCTTCGAAGTGTTATCGTATCGATGCAGATGGGGTACATGATGTTCAATATCGATTTGAGTCGGGCCGCGTAGTTATCGACGACAACGTAGATGTCGTGGGGGTTTATGTTGTCACGAAGGATTCAGCGAATGGAGTATCGTTACGAGAAACTATTGAACTGACTCGTAACAGGTTACTTAAACGAAATCGATCGCTCGGATTTGACCCGATCGCAAACCCCCAGGACTTGAAGAAGTTACAGAAATGGGTGGATTGATCTTCGATTCGAATACAGTAACTACTTCAATTCCGATTTCGAGGTTGAAGACGAATGATAACCAAGAGGATGATGGTTCCGAGAGTCAATACAGCAACGCTTACTGCTACGATACCAAACCATCCGCCGGGGCTGGCCGGATCGAGGAATGGGTATGGGTACCAACCGGTAAGTGCACCTCGTATGAGCGAGACGAACAGATAAGCAAGCGGATAGGCAAACCACCAAAGTGCGCGTCGAATTGAGATTCGATGCGAGGGAGGATTTGCTACCCAGTCGAATAGGACCCAAGTCGGCATAATCAAATGGTGAAATGCATCGGCTACCGGGTGCACGATTTCTTTGACGATCGGAAGTTTTGATAGAAGAACCGCGTAGACCAGTCCGGTGATTGCAAGATAGAGCACCGCCGCGCCGCGTAGACTCGCCCTTCGATCGCTGGAAATACCGCAACCATTGAAGGTTTCGATCAGCAATACTGCGATGACGAATAAGTTGGCTTGGATGGTGAAAAAGCTCAAGAAGCCTGCGAGTTCGAATCGTCCAAGTTGTATCAAGTATAGAGCTTGAAGGAACACAGCCCAGAAGGAGAGGATAGCTAGACTAAGGCGGGACGCTTTCCAGAGGAAGTCCACGATACGTTGGTGATTGGCTTGGTTCACGATGAAATTGGCTTGAATTGTTTTGGGGTGTCAAATGGCGTTCATCCACCGCTTGGCAGCGGATGGCTAGTGCGAATCACTCACGGTGGATCCAGCGAACTTGTCGAAGAATACAAAGACGTCATTGAGTGCTGCCTGGACGATTACCATGTGTTCGACGTTTGGGTACTCGCGATACTCCACGGAGCAATTCAATCCTTGCAACTGCGATGCGAGTGTCTTCGCACGCGGTTTACCGAAGTCGCGTTCTCCCGCGGCTACGAAGAAAGGAACATCCTTGATGGCATCGCTTGAGCGAACGGAACCACCCCCACCTAATGCAGCAACAGCGCGGAATGTTTTCGGTGAACGACTGACTTGGGCAAGGGCTTGCGCGGCCCCCATCGAGTGACCGCAGAGCAGGATTTGATCTCGGTCGATAGGCCACAGTTCAGCAAGGGAATCAATCATCGTGGATATATCCATCCCCAACCCAGACATCGTTTGGCGAGGGGAGACAACGAGCCACCCGCGAGTCTTTGCTAGGCTCACAAGTCGTCCTGCTCCATATGTTTCGAAGAACATGTTCTCGCTACCTCCTGCGCCGTGCAACGCGATGAGGACAGGAATCCGTTTGTTCGCTGGAGGATTAGAGATTGCATCGCATTCCGGGACCTCGATGCGTGCTACTTGGGAGTCTTTTTCACGGCTAAGCTGAATCCATTTGGTTCCTGGGCTCATCGCCCACTCTTGAATTCCTCGCGGAGAGTCCTGTTTGTTCGGCGCAGTGATTTGTTCGAAGTCGCTTAGTAGCTGATGCCAAGGAAAGTCGATTTCAGTAGGTGTTCCTTTACGACCTTTGAGAAGCTCCTTTGCGAGGAACCTTGCCGTACTGATTTCGGTTGCGGTAGAAAGGTGATTGTTTGATTGCCGATCAGTAGATTTTTTGCTCGTAGATATCTTGCCGTTCGATTCGAGCCACTGCTCGACAGATTGCATGCGTGAATCGATTCGGTCGATGACCGAGAAAGCTTCACACAAGATTTCCGGTTGGTCTTTCTGGCCTTCGATGCTGATCCTAACGCGGTAATCCCCAGGAGCTAGATCTTGCAGTGGGATTTCTACTGAAGCTTCTGACGACTTCGGGTCGCCAGTGGAAATGGGGGAGGGAAGTGTTGTTTGGTAAGTGGCAACATGAGCGTCTTCGGTAATGTTTTGCTTCCAGCGGTATATTTTCAAAAGCCATTTCTGGTTTGATAAAGCATCGGTTTGTTCGGAGTTTTCTGCAGCCGGGGCGGCGTAGAATTCTCGAAGTTGTCCTCGCAGTCGGTTCGATGTAGGGTTGTTGGAATCAGCGGTGGGGGCAATCCAGGGGCGTTCCCAGTCGAGAAGCCAACGGTTGGATTGCATCCATTTGGTTTGTTCATCGGGGGGTATTCCGAGGGAGTCCATCCATGCTTGGTCAAGAGACTGGCCCGCTTGGGAGAGTTGCAGAGAAAAGAAGCTTGTGACGGCGCGCTCCATGGCGGGGGTGCTAGATGTCCTCTTGGGTTCGGTGGCTTGCTCCCAAGTTTTCTCGAAGCGTTCGAGTCGGCGACCGAGTTGATAGCGGTCTAGGGCGAGTTGGGCTTGGGATTGCGAAGTAGTTTGCAAAAGGAGTACGGGGCCGAGGAAAAATCCGGCTAGGAAACGATTGAAATGGACGTTTTGGATTTTTGTTTGGAACCTTTTGCGAAACCAAACCGTCCAAGGGAAACGTGGAAATACGGTTCGGGGGCTGACGGGTACGTTCAGCGGAGTTCTTGCCACCATTGCAGATTGTTTTTTCATGGGATTCGAGGTGGATTGCATGGGAAAGCATCCTGAAAAATAGTGGAGAATTCCTTACCAAAACAGCAGGTGTTTGGATACATTAAAACTGATTGTATAAAGGTTTTCGCGAGCCAATTCATCGTAGGCTACCCATTTTATTCATGGGAGGGCCGAGTGTGTGCGCCGCAGAAGTTGGGCTTACTGGTTTCGATGTAGATTGTATTCGATGCGAAATCGTGGGAAATGCTTATGAATAGACACCGCAGTCCGATGCGCGGAATCGCGAGGCGCGTTTTAGTATTTGACGTCTTGGAAGACCGCCGAGTTTTTGCCGGACTCGATGTCTTGGTCTATGACGACCCGTATTCCTTGCGGGCGCCCCAAGGCGACTCATCGCCGGTGTCGCAGAGATTGGTTTATTTGGATTTGAATTCCGATGGTGCTCATCAATCGGCAGAACCGTTAGCGAGCACCGATATTCGCGGCATCGCATCTTTTCGGGAACTGGGTGCAGGGTCTTATAGTGTTCGACTGCTCGGAAACAGTCCGTCCGTTGTGCAAACTACCCCTTCTGAGCCCGCCCTAGTCGGAAGTTGGACCGAGGGACTTGGAATCGTTGAGGCATTGGTCTGGGAATCGGATGCGCGTGGTTGGTTCGCGACGCATGACGGGTTGGTCAAGTTAGACATTGATCGTGGAGCAAGCGTTGGCCAGTTCGGCTTGGGTGGGCAGATCGAATCGATTGCGATGTTGGATTCGACACATGGAGTGGCGGTGTTGAAGGGTGATACGGGGAGCCGTGAGTTAGTTCGGTTTGATTTAGCCAATGCGAATGTCGAACGATGGAGTATCACCGAGCTTACGAACAGCGTTGGGGTATCGGAATCCGATTACAGCATTTCGCTTGTCCGCGCAGCGGAGGGAGTGTTGTTGCAAGTCACACGTGGTAGTACATCCGAGATGGCTGGGGCGACGAGTTTAGTGGAAGTCCGATGGGTAGGGGCGTCTCAGTCCTCAACGATCGAGTTTGTTCCGGTGCTTGAGGGATTGCCATTGGGTGCACAAGTTCGTCATGTAGCAGGCGCAACGATACTGATCGATCAGCCGCAATCCGAGGGGACCAATTTACAGATTTATCAATGGAGTCTTGGCAAGTTGGAATTGACTGCCGAGCGGTTCTTTGACGCCAAGGTAAAGCTATCTAGTACGAGTGAAGCAGCGGATCGGATTGCAATCGAGACGTCGCAGGGGCTTGAGGTGCTTGGGCTTGGCAGTGGATTGCCAACGTTATTGCGACTGGAGCAAGGGGCTGGATCAAGTTTGTTTGATTTGAGCCGACAAATTTTGTGGAGTCTCTCGAAGGATGACACGAGCAAGTTAGTCGGTTGGTCGCTTTTAGATGGATTGAAGGTCTTCGAGCGATCGGTTGCGTCGAGTGAAGCGTCTTTTGATGCAGCGTCAACACGTTGGAGTTTGGGGTACCGTGGCGATACGCTTGTTGGGGTTAGTGGTGGAAACATCTATTCGCATCGGCTTACGGCTTCCCAACCTTTGCTAGTAGATCTTATTGATTCGATTATCGAGCAGGTCTCCATTGGTGTCAGAGATCTTGGGGGTAATACTTCGCCGAGTCTTCAGGCGCTTCCGAGTGTTAGTGTATTGGAAGATCGTCTGGTGGAGATATCGACGGCGGATTGGGTCCGATCGGTTTTTGATAGCGAGTCCGACCCGATTCAGTGGGTGTTAGTTCGAGGCGGGGCGTTGGGAACGATCCAGTGGTCGACTTCGACGGGTGGGGTATACACACCGAATCCGAACGTCAATGGATTCGATACGGTGGTCGTACAAGCGTATGATGGGCGAGATTGGTCGGCGGCGCAGACGGTTGGGATTCAGATCCAGCCTGTGAACGATCAACCCAGTCAGCTTGCATACAGTGGAGTGTTATCAATTCCGGAGCAGCGACCCGGATATGTCTTGGGTAATGTGGCGGTGGTAGATCCCGATTCGAATGAAGTCTACGACTATTCCGTTTCGGATTCTCGGTTCGAAGTGGTTGGTACGACGCTTCGAGTGCGAGAGGATGCTCAAATCCTTTATGGAACGCCCGAATGGATCGATATAGTGCTCAAAGCGACGTCGCGAGCTAATGGTGACATGATCCAGCGGTCGGAGCGAATCTTTGTTATTCAAGACTTAACACCTTACCACAACGATTACTTGCCGGCGGACGTAGACCGAGACGGAGTAGTCTCGCCGCTTGATCCGTTGATAATCATCAACTACATCAATAGTAACGGATCGGGAGCGATCCAATCGCCGGGAGAAGGAGAGTCACTGGGAGACTTGGACGTAGACGGAGACGGCCGCGTCAGTCCGTTGGACATATTGATTGTGATCAACACCTTGAATCAGGGAGCCAATGGCGAGGGTGAGGGAGTAGTTGGAGGCGTGCGCAAGCCGTTGGCGGCTCCGTTACCGGAAGGAAAGTTGAAGAGCCTTACGCCTTAACCGGGTTGGTGATACCCGCTTTTTTATCCCCCCACGTGGCGGAACCCAAGAGTGCGGCAACCGATCCCTTGTATGATCGTGCCGATGATCACGCCGTGCTTCGCCCTTTCAGGGCTTTTGGGATTGGTTGGGTGCGAACTCGAGCCGACGTACCCAGGCCGACGCACCCAGGGTGGCGCTTCGCACTACCCTGGGCTTGCTCATGTTGCCCCGTTGGGCATTGGTCTCTACACAAAAAAGCCCGGTGGCGCATGGGTTTGCGCGTATTTGCGTAATTGCTCTACGGTCGTACCGCTCTCAAGTAGGCTCAAAACCGAGAGCAGGGCATACCATCCAGCAAGCAGTCCGCTCGCCGTCG
>CAIJIZ010000250.1 GCA_903820735.1 uncultured Pirellula sp. | reverse complement strand
CAGCAAGCTGCGGCTGAGTCGGTCGACCTTGTAGACCACCACGCAGTCGATCCGGCCGGCTTCGATGTCGGCCATGAGTCTTCGAAGCGCGGGGCGCTCCATGTTGCCACCCGTGAATCCACCATCGTCGTAACGATCAGGTAGGCAGATCCAGCCCTCGTGCTGCTGGCTCTTGATGTAGGCTTCGGCCGATTCACGCTGGGCATCGAGTGAATTGAATTCCTGCTCAAGGCCTTCTTCGGTCGATTTGCGAGTGTAGATCGCACATCGAACGACCGACGAAGCCTTAGACTCTGTGCTTATGGCTTTGCGGTTCTTCGATCACCTCGGCGTCTGAGATTAAAGAACGAGTAGCCATTGCAGTGCGAGCCTGTGATTCGCTTCGCCACAGCGCTGAGCGATTTGAATTTCTCGCCGGCGTATTCAAACCCTTCGCCGAGCACGAGGACCTCGAGCAATCATCCCTTGTACTCTCGCGTGATCAACGATCCTGGGATCGGAACTCCATTGTCGAGGGATACGGGTATCGGAATCGGTGCCGATCTCGGGGCTTCTGGATTGGTAGCAGGAGCCTTGGGCGGACGCCTTCGTGACCAATCAACCACCGATAGGGGTAGGGAAGTCCGGTTGAGCCGGACTCCCCTCCCTCCGAACCGTACGGGCGGTTTTCCCGCATACGGCTCTCCAGTTAGTAGGTTCCTATGGACTGAACGAACCGAACATGGGCTTCTTGCAGGCTATAGAGACCCAGATCGGAGAAGTATTCCTCCTCTCACCTTTAGCTTCTAAAAGTGTCGTCAGCATGCTCTCTGTCCAAACTGCGAACGAAGCCCATTGGCCAATAGCCGGGGGCTCCACGATCGGTATAGCCGTTAATGGCACTGTGATCGCTACGTAGCTCTTTGCTCGTTTTCGCGGTTTGCTCATGATTGCATCTACCTTCCTGTCGCCCTTTGCTCGACCAAGTTATGTTGTCTTGGCTTCATAGCTACTATGACGACTCTGACTTCCATTCATGCGATCTACGTGCGCCCGGTGGCCCTATGGGGGAGGCTGGTCTCGCAACATCCGATCTACCTTCATCATGAATGGATATCCCTTCTTATCTCGTTTAATCTTCATTCCATTCCGTCTCCAACCACCGCATGGCCATTTCCCTACTTTGGCATCGGCGCGTTACTGCACCCAAAGCAGATCCTCTACGTCTATTCTGCGGGCAAGTCCAAGGGACTGCAGAATGGCCGTCGCGTAGAAGAGGGTTCGAAATTTACTAGGATTCTCCCCGACAGGTTTGGCCGAATCGAGTTCGCTTACGCTACGGACTGGAATTTCTCCTCAGGTTGCTCTCCACCTTTCCTCACGGAAACGCAGTTACCACTGTCGGATACAGGGCGGTAACGTTACCCTGGTCGGGACTTGCACCCAACGGATTAAACGCCTTCAAAGGCGCACCGAGAGCAACCGGTTCGGAACAAAAACTCGCGCCGCGACGTCCGAATCGTCGCAAACCCCTGGAAATTCAGGGCTTTAATGCAGAAAGCCGAGAGCGCTCACTCTCGGCATTCTGTGTTAACTAGTTAACAGGCTCGTTTCGAGCCAAAAATCTTAGCTCCCCGAGCGAAACTCTGCTCGAACAAACCCAAAACTCTCTCGCTTTGGAATTCGATAAACGCTGGGGAAATGAGGTTTTCGAGTTTGCCTGCCCTAGTGCCATCAAAGATGCCTCGACTGGCAAGGTTGGTTTTGAGTCGCGAGGTTGTTAACTGGAGTGGGGATTTTCCGAATGCATCCTTTTCGACAGGCCGGTAAACAACGCGCGTGGTTGGGATGGAAGCTGATCACAACGGGAGTCTCGAACTTGCCTTGCGACTGAGAAACGATAGGATTCCGAACTTTCCTTTGGAAGGACTATTGAGCTATAATTCAGCATCGCTACACGGACACTGTATTGGAGGTGAGAATGGCTACAGTCGAGGAACGTCTCGCAAAAGTGGAACGTGATTTAGAAGTAATCAAACGTGATAAACTAGCCGCAAACTCAAAGCTTGGTTGGTTAGAAAAAGTACGAGGTACTTTCAAGGGTGATCCCGATTTCGAGGAGATTGTTCGGCTAGGTAAGGAACTCCGAGAAAAGGAATCAGCTGAAGGAATTTAGCGGTGTTTCTTTTCGATACTAATCACATCAGCGTATGGCAGCGGGGTGAGGGTGCTCAATACGAGAGACTTTGCACCCATCTAGAGAAATACAATGGAGACCAAATCTATGTGTGTATTGTGTCGTTTCATGAGCTCGTAAATGGCTGGAATGCCTTCTCAGCGAAAAAACGCAACAGTGATTCATTGGTGCGCACTTATTTCGAGTTTGAAAAAATACTCCGGGATTTTTCTCTTATGCAAATGCTATCGTTTGATAGAAAGGCAGCTGAAGTGTTTGACGATTTGAATCATCAGAGCCTGAGAGTTGGCTCTATGGACTTAAGAATTGCTTCTATTGCAATCGCCAACCAAATGACGCTGATAACGCAAAACTCGGTTGATTTCGAAAGAGTTCCTGGACTCTCGATTCAAGATTGGCTTATTTAGTGTTCCCAAAAATCGGTGCACCTCTGGAATATATCACATCTATTTTGATCGCTCCAAAACGCAAACAGAGCTGCTACGACCATCGCCTTAGGGACACGGTATTTCAACTCGGTCAGTTAACGACCGCACGGCAACTCGGCGTCCCGCGCTCGACAATTCATGGTTGGAAAAAGGCTCGACCTAAACCGGCAATGAAAAAGACCTCGCGCAAGTGTCCAGCAAGGTGTATTTTCCCGGCATTCCAAAGCTGACCTGGAATGGTCTCGGTGGGCTCTCTCGCGTTCGAACTGGGCGAACGACAAGAGCACGTTGAGCATCAATCGGCCCATCGAGTTGGTCGTATTGAACTGCTGGGTGACCGAGACGAATGCGATCTGGTGCTTGTCGAACTTGGCCATAAGCTGGGCAAAGT
>CAIJIZ010000249.1 GCA_903820735.1 uncultured Pirellula sp. | reverse complement strand
GGGAGCAAGGGGCGGGGGGGATGAGGGTGCGAAGATCACTGGCTAACGCTCGAAGTTGCCTGCTGCGGGTCAATCATCACCTAAGTTAGAAGCTAGTTTTCGTACACGTACTCAATGCAATGGTACTCGTATTCGAAAACTGCTAACCTCGATAAGTCACGATCTATTGTTCATCGTTGCGATGGAGATTACGGTCGGTTCGAGTACGAGTACTGCGTTGCAGTTCCTAGACGGCGAACGGGGCACCCAAGCCGCATATTGCCGATCGACTATCATTTCTGGGACTGACATTTTTTGAATCCGCGACCGTGATTTCAGCAAATTCATGGTAATGGCCCACTTCGGATTCTGACAAAAATGCAGAATAACCAAACGGAACCATAAAGATGAGAACACTTGCGACAACACTCCCTTTAATCGTGGCGATGGCAAACTTTGCAACCGCACAAACAGAAGCAACAATGCCAGAGATCTTCGAAACCGCGGGGCAAGAGGCGTACGCAAAGCTCAAGGGAATCCGGGCAGGTGAGGAGCGTGAGTTTGAGATCGCGCCCGGCGTAAAAATGACGTTCTGCTGGTGCCCACCGGGTGAGTTTTTGATGGGGAGCCCGACATTCGAGATAGGTAGAGATAGCAGAGAAGATCAGGTCAAAGTCATCCTCAGCAAAGGCTTCTGGATCTCAAACACCGAGGTGACCCAATCGCAGTGGACGGCTGTGATGGGGAGCAATCCACTCGATGGCATAGGTCCCTACGGCAAGCCGCATCCCGAGAGTACTAAGGGTTCCAATCGACCCATCGTGGGTGTCAGTTGGGAAGATGCCCAAGTGTTTATGGAAAAAGTCAATGCCACGCTTGGGAACGATGACGGGGGGAAGATGTCGTTGCCGACCGAAGCACAGTATGAATACGCTGCGCGAGCGGGTGAGACAGGAATGTATCCCGGAGGCAGTCTTGATGAGGTGGCATGGCACGATGGAAACAGCGGCGGTTACACGAAGCCGGTAGGCACTAAAAAAGCGAATGCCTGGGGCCTTCACGACATGAACGGGAATGCATGGGAGTGGGTTCAGGATTGCTACAACGTCGAATTACCGGGCGGTACGGATCCGATTGCAAAGGAAATAGGTCTCGATCGGGTGATCCGGGGCGGCTGCTGGTTCAAGGAAGCCACCCGCTGCAGACTGGCGACCCGCAGTTATCGTGCGCAGATGGCGAGCCAATGCTTCAGCATCGGAATCCGGATTGTCCGTAATAGCTGGCCGATAGAGGTATCCAAGCCAGCCATCGACCCCGAGATCAATGGTCAAAACATTACAATGGTTTCCTATCAAAGCTCATCCTCCGAGGAGTCATTCGAGCAGACCGGCCCAAAGTGCTGGATGAGCGGTGAAGTGGTCTACACCGAGGTGAAACGGAACGAATCGAACGTTTACCTAAAGCAGGCCGACCCGGTAGATGTGCGAGTGCAAATCGACCTCGCCCAAATGAATATTCATTTTCGCGGCCAGGGGCCTAAAGTGGTGCTCCCGATCTTGAGTGCGTCCAAACAACTTTCCGCCGCTGCCGAGGCGGCGATTGAGCAAACTCGCCTGAGCAGCGCTAATTCCTTAGAGGCAAGGACGGATAACGGAATCACCAACAGCATAGGTATGAAGCTGGTACCGATTGCCAAGGGGAAGTTTCAGATGGGCTCAGGTGTTCAAGAAGAGGGTTACCGGTTTAAGGAACCTCGGCACGAAGTCACACTCACTCGAGACTACTACTTGGGCGCTTTCGAAGTCACTCAGGACCAGTATTTGAAGTTGATGGGGGACAACCCGAGTTACTTTCAAGGTGATCAGGTCAATGGTATTGATAGCTCGAATCATCCCATCGATCGGGCTTCGTGGGAGGACGCTGTCGAATTCTGCAAGAGGCTTTCGGCGTTGCCCGAGGAGCGGGCGGCCGGTCGGGTGTATCGCTTACCGACAGAGGCAGAGTGGGAGTACGCTTGCCGTTCTGGCAGTAGTCCCCATTTCAATTTTGGAAGCCGTCGCAGTTGGTCGTATACTTTGTTTACAACTTTATGCGGGCGCAGACTCAGGTGCTCTAGTTGCTGCAGCTTCAAGATTGGGCTGTAGTCACTGCTTTGAAATCTCATAGTCATCAGCTTCAGGAATCGCAATTGAGGAAGACTGCGCAAAAATTCAATCGAATCAACCTTGATGTATTGTGGGCCCATGCCGTCTCCACAAATTGTCAAGCTCTCCAATCTGCTCAACTGATTCAGATCGGCATAATCTTTGATTTTTTTGGAAGTTCTCAAAATAGAGGCCGACCAATTTCGGAAGCATTCCAATGGTTTAACAGATTCAACACTCGCCCCAGATCAGATATAGAGCAGTTGCAAATTCTTAAGGTTTTGAATGGCTGACAAATCCTTATAACTCCCCCATTTGATTTCCAGATCCCGTAGATTCTGTTGGTGGCAGACTGCATCAAAAAGCTCCTGTGGCATCCGAGTACCAAATTTAAGGACATTAAAAGCCTTAGGGTTCCCGACTAAGAATTCGCACCATTCGGTCAACACGCGCTTCTTCTCTTTAGCCGACTTGTAGTCGGTTCCGAGTTGCGTGCAATTGATAATGAGGCATTCTTCCCCTGCATACTCGGAAACCTCGGTCACACGAGGAATAGCGTTCCTTCGATTCGGGAAGTAGTAGTAGAACCCGAATTGGATTTGCTCTTCAGTGAGTTGCACTTGCATGTAGATTGATTCTCTGTTCTGCCGACTGCGGGAACGAGGCTCGCCGCCAAAAAACATGATGTCAAAACCCTGGCCATCAGCGGTTCCCGTTCTTGGTTTCTAAGGTTACAAGATACCTACGGTAGTCACCCAAGAAAAAGTTTGATTCTCGATGTTTTTTTATCTGGCTCGTCGCAACCATGCTTCATGTTCCTGAGCGGTGTGTATCACACCGAGAACAAGAATCTCAAGCTCTCGTACGTCGTAGAAGACGACGGATGGAAATCGTGAAATCGGCCAGTACCGCAAACCGTAATCAACCGAAGAACGCCGATTGGGATCGATCTTCCGCTAATTTTAACGTTGCTACTTCGACGCATTCAAGGAAATCAAATCCCAGCCCAACCTTATGTCGGTCGTACCAGTTCGCAGCAGACACTATAAGCTATACGATCAGTTCGCCATTGCCAGAAAAATTGCCCTTAAAATCTATACATCATCGTAGTTTTAATCTCACTGCGGAGAATGACTTCGTTCCAGATAACTGATCACACCGGAAACATACTCTTGAGTTTGTGCCCAGTAACACATTTGGGGAACGGTACCCGCGCTGATGAATCCCGCAATTTTGATCATTCTCAGTGCGATCGTATGGTTCTCAGGAGTGATCGCCATCAGCAATCGAAACCTATGATTACCAAAGCGATCCTGCCAATTCAACCAGTGCTCGGTCAGAAACCTGCCCACTTTGCGATTTGGCTTTCCGAACGCGCAGAAGTGTGCAAAGGGTGTCCCGGATTCAATATTGGTTAACCAGCCTATTGCGAGAATTTCTTCCGACTCCTCAAGAACTACCAACGATACGCAACGCTTCGGCGATTTGATGAATTCCAAAAAATCATCCACTGTATCAACACCACCACTATAGAAAACCAAATCTACTCGGCGCTGGTGAACCATGGTTTTCCAGATCTCTCGAAGTAGTTCATCGGAAACCAAACTACATCCAAGATCATCAAGTATTCGAACCGCTCGATAGCTCATGCTATGCCATACTCCTAGTCACGTAGTTTAGCCCAGTACTCATCGACCTGCTGTGCGCTTAACCCCCCCCAGGTCGATTCACCTTCGGCTTGACTTGCCTCCTGCCCGAAATTGAGTTGGTGAATCACTTCCAAAGCATCCAAAGGAGAGATGAAACTATCGAAATTTGTATCGAGAGAGAGCGAAGCGGGGTCGTCGACATCGCCAGAACTCTTGATGGCTGTGCGATTAAGCCAGTCGATGATCATCAGGGCATCGATTGGATTGACTGCACCATCTCGATTTACATCATTGGGATTCCAAGGATCGATCCGCTGATCTGCTAGCAGCCTGCGAACACCTTTACTCAGCGGGCCGCGATTTAGGAATTCATATTCGTTAGATGAAGCAACGTCCTGAGAAACCACCGGAGCAAGACCTAATACCAATGCAGAAAGCAGATCGATTTGATCGGCATGTGAGGCGTCTTGATAGGCATACAAATCACTCTTGCCACGCAATCTCGCAAACTCGGAATCCTGAGCAGGACTCGGATCAATATACCAAGTATTTCCTCCACCATTTGGATCGACGTACAATACTTCTCCTACCAACTGAGTCAACTTGCCCACGCCTAGCTCTTTGAGTTCAAAACGAACGTTGGAAAGTCGAGATTGCTCTGCCGAGGATAGTGCAAGCCCCAGCCACCGAAGCTTGGCCTGACTTCCAAGCGTCAGCAAGCTTTCCTGTGTCAATGCTTCTCCAACGGGCCCTTGGTCGTCGACTAACATCGGTGGCAATCCGTAGAGCACTCCCGAGCGACGTGTCCGATCACTTGCAACCTCAACCACTTCAAACAAGCTAGGTGTCACTTCGTTTTCGCTGAGCGAAAGTGTAAATTCACCTGAGCCATCTGAACCAACAATCGTCTGCCCCAACAACTTGGGGCTCTTGATTCCAACTAATATTCCTGTCGATGGATGGACTTCTTGAGCATGCTCTGTCCCTGAAAACAATAGTAGATTTTCCCCGGGTGTGCCGTAAATTACACGGATGGTGTTCTCGCCTGCAGTGTAGCTCTGCAGCACTACCAATAACCCTCCGTTCAAAGAAACCTGCGAAGGGTCAGTGTATACATGACCATTGGGCGCTGTCGCTTGGAATTGGCCATAAAGCTTGATCGGTGAGGCGTTGGTTCCTATATCACCGTTTTGGGAAAGTAGGCGAATCGCAACTTGGTCACCAACGGACTCCTGCATTGCCCAAATAGTATTCGGCTGCGTCAATCGGAAATTGGAAATGGTGTGCCTAGCAGCAAATGCTCCTGTAGATGTAGTAACACCAACCAAACCGGCCAGACCTACAAGTTTCGAAAGGTCGACCGAATGCCAAGTTTTTCGAAAGGGTTCCAAAATACCCTTCCCAAAGGCTTGTACTGTCAACGATGACGATCGAGACTCATAAGAGATCTGAACTTGGACGTCTCTACCGCTTAACCAATTTACAGGAATAAATTCCCCAGACTCGCTCCCGTCGTCGAAACGGATTCCTGGCGTTCGGTAAACATTGAATAAAACGCCGATCTTCTTCCCCTTGAGCCCGCCATACCCAAGCTTGCTTCCTCCCAACCCGCGAGCAGCCACACCAGCGGTTCCATCTTGAATGACGAATGCCATTCCATCGGCAAAATCACTCCCCAATTTTTCTGTGGCGGAATAAGTGAATTCCACCCGGAAGTCCTTCATGCTGATCGGCTGATCGAACCAAGTTGATGTAACTGAGTTGTATGCCGACGGCGCGTCCAAAGTACCATTGGAGAGCAATTGAACGTCACCATTTAAGTGCCAACGTACACCCGCGTTTACCTCAGGTGGGGGAGGGGGGCTATAAAATGAAAATTCCGAAACGGTCTGCTTAGCAGTAGAAGCCCCAGAGGCGGCTGTGAATCCCATCCAAGCAGTAGATCCCCCCAGGAGGGCTGGAAGATCAACTCCATCATAAGAGAATGAATTGATCAATCTCTCCCCTTGATGAACCTCGACGACCATGCTCTTTGCGGCCCGATTGTAACTCAGGGCTATTGAAGTCACGGTACCGGAGGTGAACTCCACTTGGCTGTAATTTCCGGACTTCCCAAGAGTATCAAATCGAATGCCTTGGAGTACTCCTCCCGAAGTTTGCTTGTAAAGATTCAGCAATAACCCAACCTTAGGACCATCGATCGATCCGTACCCTAAGTCCGCACCAGACGCACCGAGCGCCGCTAGTTCCTTGGGACTGTTGTGAAACACAAACGCAAGTCCATCGCCGGCAAGGCTGTTCGAAGATACGAATTGATAGTTGAATCTGACATAAAAATTGCCATCTATCGAGACTTTATTTTGATACCAAGCCGAAGAGGCAATTCCGATTTTTTCTGGAAAAACCAGGGTGTTTGCTCCAGCATTCTCAACAAAAGAGAATCCAGAACTTGGGTCCGATGCGTTTGTCGCTAGTCGGTTGACGGACCAGTTTGCTTGGATCCCAGAAACCGGAAATTCAATTTGTTGGGATTGAGTGCTATCCGAAATAGCAAATCGGAAATCCTGGATCGACTGCGAACAAAACGCATCTCCCGTAGCTGTCGTAAAACCGAGGTAGTAATGGTTTCCAAGCAATTTCTGCAGATCTACCCCTTCGTAAATCGTAATTTCCGGAGATCGATCATCGTTGCTTTGCCCGAGTGTTACCGTGAGCCTGCTTGTGGTTGCATCGTACGTGAGTGTCACATAAACGGGTCTATTGACCAGCGGCATCAAAGATTTCTTGTACGAACCAACGGTCCCTGTCGTATCGAAGCGTGTACCTCGCTGCTCGCCATTTCGATTATAGAGATTGATCAGCAACCCGACTTTTTTACCCGGGAGTCCTCCGTAACCAAGCTGTCCACCAAGGTTGCCCACATCGTCGGTATTTTCCGATCGCAGCACGAATGCCAACCCGTCTCCTGCATTTGATTCGTCATTGGTATTGGCAACGTAGACAAAGCTGGCCCGAAAACTACTGTTGAAAACAGGATCTGAATACCAAGTTGCGGAAACCGTGTTGCGATTCCCAGGTACGAATAGACCAGAGAAGGCGTTGAGGGATTGACCTGAGGTTCCAAGCGTACGCCATTTCAGAGGCTGCTCAAATCCGAGTTCAACTCCCGAGAAATCCAGCGTTTCACCCCTTGCTCTCCACAAACTACCCTCTGAGATCAAAGTTATTTTCCCGTGAGCAGATCCGATGTTGCCTACCCGCAGGGGCCCCGAGGGATCGGTCACAACGACATTTCCGTCGGCGATCGCGTCGAGTCTTCCAAATACATCGATCACCAATGGTCGTTTGATTCTAAGGCTCAGCACATCTAAATTCTCATCAAGAATTGCATCACCCGGACGTGTCGCCAAGCTGATCTCTCGAAGCTGTGCGTCGGTCAAATCACCTTCTAGGATGCGAGATGTAGGAATCTCTACGGCTGTATCGAGCTTACCGATACTGCCTGCGCGAGAGATCAATCGCAATTCCTTAGCTCTAATGCTCGGCTTGTCGATACTCAGATCGCGATTCGGAATTTCCAAGGCCCTGCTTAGCAATGCTATACTCAACGGTTCCTTTGCAACTGTCCGGCCTTGCTTGAACCTTTCCTCTTGCTGCGCACTGACTGCATAACGATAAGTAGACTGCTGTTCCTGGAACTCTGGCCTTGACGACCAATCTGAACCTATGGTAACCGCAAAACCCTCGCTGAGGCCCTCAAATAGGATTCGACTCTGCGTTCGAACATCCTCGTCCGAAATGCCTTGCTGGCCAAGGATCGCTTCGGCCCGTATTTTCCACAATGGGATCTGGCTGTCTCGAAGTCGATAGACACCGTCCTGGACATCCCCACTGTTTCGTAGTGCCCAGTACAAACGATAGTCCAACGAAACCCGGTTCTCGAAACCCTGAATATCAGGAATATGCGCAAAGGGATCCGTTGCGCCCGTTGCGATCAAGGCACCTAATCTAGCCTGATCTCGCTCAGGATCAATCGTCCAAGACTCTCCGCTGAAGACATTTTCCTGGCTGTCGATTTGAACATTGCCATTCTGCGCATCGATGAGCCCAACAAGCAGATCGCCCCCAAAGGAATCGAGCATCACGTCACCCGACGATCTGGCATTGATTCGAAGGCTTCCCCAATCCGTAGGGGCTTGTAGTCGTACTGGCTGTAAAACAGTACCGATACCTCCAGAGCGACTCCAAAGATCAACTTGCCGACCTTGAATCAAGCTTCCGTTTTTACCCGAAACGATAGGGCCGTTTGCGTGCAGAACGATGATGCCCAAGGGGGCTGTCATGCTTTCGACCTGGATATTTTGATTGTCTAGATTCCGATTCACATCGATATAGATTGATCCACTCTTGGAATCCATCGATAGAGTATCGGCCGAAATGGAAATCAAACTACTTAACGATCCGATAGAACTTTCGGCACTGAGTGATACACGGCTAGCATCGACAGCAATATTTCTGAATAAGGTTCTAATATCAGCCTTGTGACTGGCGATCTGGACATCGGGAGCAACAATCGATCCGCCCAATAGCACTGAACCATCAGAGTCCACAACAACGTTTCCGAAACGGAGCTCTGAGAAATCGATTCCGATCGGATAATCCGCCTTGATCGAAAATTGCATACCCAAATCCATGCTATTGGGATAATCGTAAAACCGATCCTGTTTAAAGCCGGTATCCCAATTGTATTTGCTATAGGGTACCGTGAAAGAAAGTCCGTAAGTGTTCGGTTCCCATTTGGAGGTCATCTTTTGGGATATTGCGGAAGTGTCGGCATTGGTGCTGAGCGATCCTCCATCGATACCATTTACAAGCGACCATTGACCGAAACTGTAAACATTGTCGCTCGGTCTATTGAATCTCCAAGAGCTCGCTTGAACCCCACTCCATTTATTTAAATCGAAATTCACATCTCGATGGACACTCGCCTGAAGTTCCCAGTTCCATCTCAAACCGGGTTGTAGTTGGTAACTGGTGCTTGTGGCAACGATCCGATCTCGTAGCGTCCCCTCGCTGATCACATCTGCGCCATCAGGTCCGCGATAAACAAGGATTTCAGTACCATTGTAGACATAAGCGATCTGTCGCTCGGATGCATCCGCGATGTTCAAATCTGTGATGCTAACAACTCCTTTTTTCCCACCGCTTTGCGTCTGCAGTTTTCCAAGATTCAGCTGTAGGCTGGTACGATTTCGGACAGTGATATCGCCGCTACCACCAGTCAACTTAATCTTTCCTGCGATGTCGGTATTGAGGATTCGCCCGATGATCTGAACTCTGCCACCTCCACTAGCTTCGACCGAGTCGACGTGAATCTGACCGGTTCGAGCGTCGAAATGTGCACCGATTAAAGCATCCGTTGGCTTATCGAGCGCCAGACTCTCTTTGGGGATTTCCAGCACAGGAGAACTTACTGAGCCCGACCTGTAATCAGCTTGATAGGAAAGCAACTTGTTCTCGATGGCTTCAGGCACAACAATCGAATGATTAGCCAAGTTTGACTGGCCCGACTGAATGGTACCGTTGACATTGACCGTCTTGGCTCGAATGACCACTACCTGCCCTTGAACCATAAGGGTAGGCTTCCTGGACGCAAGCGTCGACAGAGAGCCTTCGACCGGCACGCGCTGAAGACTTGGTACCCATGCGTGATCCCAACCTTCATTCTTGCCTAAACGTGGTGTTTTATCGGTCAGTTTCAGTGCAATACTCTCTCCATCAAGACGGGCGTTTTGAGCCCAAGCTTTATTCTTCGCCTCCGAATTTCCGTCTCCGGTTCCGCTATCCTGCGGAACACTCCCCCCGAAAAACACCCACGAACTTTTTCTGGCTGCATCCTCGGGACGACCGTAAACAAAGTCATTTAACTCCGTATCGTTTGCGGCCGTGCGCCAATTCGGCAATCCTTCCATGTACGTTGCGTTGACACCAACCATAGTGGCGTGCTCCGCATTTTGCAAAATGTCAGCGGTATATGCCAGCGGAAGACTTGGGTCCCTGGTGTACAACGCAGCAGGACTGCCGGCGGCCGTCCAATTGCTCTGTGGCAAATCGACGGCAAACACTCCATTAGGAGTAGAAATATCCACTTCTTTCGCTGCAATACTTGCGAACTGCCCAAAGGAACCCGCAGTGTTTTGGATCGAAATCAACCCACCAAGATTTGCCAAAGGCTTAGTGATAAACAATGCTGGGCCATTGGAGGAATTACCGACAGAGGACGAGTAATTCAAATTGACCCTGATTGCTGGAGTTGCCGTATCGCGTCGAATGTTCATACCAGAAGGATCGCTCAGCGAGCTACCATCGCTGGTTTGGAATTGAACTAGCCCTCCGAGCACATTGGCGATCATCACGGAACCAAGCAGCAGATAATTCGGACTGTGATTGTTAATATCGATAGACGCAACACGCGCCTCTAAGATTGCGTTTGAAGCATATACTTTATCTGCCACGACATACACAGACCCTCCGCTTAGCACTATCGGAGGCGCAAGGTCGCGGACCCCGATCTTGGTGGCTTGTACATTCGATGTAGAAACCCCATCTCGCAACGCGGACGCAATCTCGGGACTGACTTGCTTGCTGTTGATATAGTCAATAGGATTGAACTGAGGATCATGCTCGACCAGCGTGTTTAATGGAATTCCATAAAGCTGATCCGGAGTGAATCGTACAGTGTTGGTGAATTGGTTGTTCTGGTCGTTAGGAATTTCGACCGATAGCCGGTTCTGCTTGCCAGCGACCACCGTCCCTCGAATATCAGCCTGAGATGCTGGATAATGAATCGAGGAATTGACGTAGTCTTGCTTTTTAAACAAAAACAAATAGTAATAACTCGCCTCACCTAGAACGTCAAAAACAGGCTTTGAATTCCTTGCGTGCAGGAGTGTGTCTGCTCCACTCTCTAGAATGGCACCATTTCCTATATCAAGATGAATATTCTCCGTGAGCGTCGCGCTTGCCTTGGATTGCGCAGCTGGCAATAGGGAGGTTGAGGAAGCCACCGCATGCGCTCGCAAGTCGATCAAACTCGATTGTCCAGCACGGGGATCCTGGGAAGCCGTTAGCGAAATATTCCTCATCGCAGAGAGGGTGCTATGATCCCCCACAATTACTTTCTGATCCAAATGCAGATCGATGGATGTCGACTGATCAATCTGCGAGGTCAATACCGCACTTCCCCAACCAGCACTTTGGTTCGATGAACTGATCGTTGCGTCATTTCCGATCAACAAGTCGCCCTGGGACCTAATATCGACTCGATTACCGATAATCACACTTGACACAAGATTCCCTGTAGTCTCCGACTTAACTACCGATCCAGCAATTAGAAAACTCAGGTTCGAAATATTGGTATGCGTTTGATAATCGATATTCAAACTTGGGAGCATGATGATACCACCGGGCCGAGTCAGAGGATGAACGCCCGTGCTAATCGATGCCCCATCCTCGATAGTGATCGTGGACATCGCATTGAGAGTTGCCTTGGCTATGACCCCTGATATCGATTCAATACCACTACCACCAATCCCCTTGGTCCAAATAGAATCCTCTCGCCTGCGCAAATGGTTCGATGCCGAGACAGTAATCGTGTCCAGCGCTACGAGATGAAGCGGACTACCAGGTAGTTTCTGTCCGAGAGACACGGAAACCTGAGAATTGTCTTCGTAGGTCGCTGTCGTAATGCCTATACCCAGTGCAACGGATATCGTGGCTGCATCGACTCCAAGTTCGAGGATTTTACTGCGACGAGCATCAATAGCCACTGTGCCGGCGTGGATTTCTCCGGAGAGAATGGAAGCCATCGTCTTGGATTCATCGCTTAAAAGCCCAGTAGCACCTTGCCCCGCAAAGAATCCTCCCGTTCCAGCAACCGTCAGGATATTTACCTTTGAGTCATCGCTCATAGCCTGAACACTCAAGCTTGATTGACGACTCACCTCACTTCGATTGTCCTTGCCAAGAGTCGCCGAAACCACCAAGCTATTATAAGCTTCCGATAAAGTCGCTCCGGCGGCCACGACACCACCGGTGATGCCTAGTTGCTCGACATCGAAGACGTTCGAACTCTTAGCCAACAAGCTTACCGGCCCTGAAGGTAAAAAGACGCCACTGCCAGTAGCAGAGACAACGCTCCCTCCGGCGGTGACTGTCGATCGATTGACATTGACGGCAATCCCACCCACATCTACTGCGGTAGACCGAGCGACCAAATTCGGCGCCGCGTTTGCGAGCACCTGCAATCTGCCGACCCCTCGCAAATCCAAATAATCACCGATGGTGGCCTGCCGAGTGCTTTTGTCGGTCGATTCGACCACAACGGCTCCGATGGCTGCAAGACCTCCTACTCCGGCCCCAGCATGTGCTTGAATCAAGGCATCGATCGGCTTTTCGTTTTCCAGAACTTGATCTGTACGTACTACCAAACCGCCGCTGGAAGCAACCAGAACAGGACTGCCTAGAACCCGGGCGGCAATCTGCGAACTGTCGGTCGAAAATGCATGGCCACCTGCACCTGCACCACCAATAGACACAGCAAGCGAGGTTGGTACGGTCTCCGTATAAATTGCATGGCTAGCATACGATTCGATGACCAGATCACCCGATGTAGCATTGAGAGCCCCACCTAAAACTTCCGCTGTCACTTGGTTTCGGATTTCGGATTCAGAAAGCGACACACCGATCGAGGCACCGAACTCACCCACGGACAAAGCCCCAACACCCATGGTGTTTTTCGGGATCCGGTCACGACTGACAGAGATTAAGTTGATGGTCCCCTGAGCCTCAAGTTGGCCGGAGACATGCTGTGTTTTGACAACGTTGGTCAATTCAATATTTGAGTGTCCACCCGCACCTGAAAACGAAACCGAAACGGCTCCGGCAGACGCCGCGGCAGCGACAGCAACTCCCGTCGATTGATAAACACCCTCGGTTTTGGCGGACAGAACAATATCCCCACCACTTAAAACGAGCTTTTCAGCGGGATTGTTCACCGTTGCAGAAACAGTGTTGGATACTTTCGTATCTAACAGAACCACTCCTGGTGCCAAGGAAACAGCATTGCCGATCGCGATCGCTAGCGATCCGGCCCCAGCAGATGATTGCATATCACTATGGTCTGCGGCCAGAATCGAGACGCTCCCCAAAGCAGACTTGACATCACTGTCAGCAATCCCAGCGACCGATGCGTTTGAGATGGAATTGTCGATCGATGCGCCAGAGCCGGCCGCGGACAGTGCGCTAGAGCTTACCGTAGTACTCAGCGCAACCCCATAGGCAATCACCTTCATGCTTGGATTCAATTCGCTCTGAATCCATACCGGGTCTGCGCTGTTTACGGTGCTACCCTCAACAGCAGACTCAACCGTATTTCGAATTTCATTGACAACCTTCGCCGCGCCAATCGCAACGCCTCCCGAAAGATCCGCCTTATTGAAAGTCAGCCCGAGCCCAACGCCCCCGGCGTTTGAGTAAAGCTCAGAAGTGTCGATCGCATTCAAATTGAAATGGCTCTGAGAGTTTACAAGGCTGCGATCAATGACCTGGGAGCGGACGTTCATCTCAACCTTGTTTTTATTTCCCGCGCCCACCAATGGGAACAGGATACCGCCTCCTCCCAACTCAAGATCGAGTGTCCCAGCAACGGAAATGCTCTTGATATTTTCGTCGCCGTCCGTTGAAAACTGAGCCCCAATCTCGATGGGACCAGAGGAATAGATCGTTGAATTCTCTACGGTCGCAAGAGTATCTCCTTGGATCAGATTGACTGTAAACGAAACCCCCACCGACAGGCCTACTTGACTAGCTTCACCAAAACTAAACAAACTCGATAATCCTCCCGATCCTGCCGTAATCGAAGATTGGTCGCGAGCGTCAAGACTCACACCGCCGATTCGATTATCAATCAGCCCGACCCGACTTCCTGCTAAAATACTAGCTTGAGTCAGTGGTTTGATCGTATTAACACATGCCGTCCCGGCCCCGGCCAAATCGACATCCGTTCCTGCAGATCCTTTTCGAATGGAAGAAGCCACGCCATAAGCAATGGCTTGAATTGTTGCATCGGAAATAGCCTTCACCACCAAACTTTGGCTGGAGGTCAACACACTGTTGTTTCGCACCAGAGCTAGTGTCTTGTAGTCGACGGTGTTCGTGGTCGCGGCTGCACCTATCTCGACCGAAACCCCTTTGCCATCGGACTGCGCACCGGCAATCGAAACTCCGCCAGAGACTGCGAAAATACTCGGTGAATTCAAAGCGACTATGTTCAATCCATTTTGATTTGTCGAGATTTGAATTAGCGAGGATCCGTCCACGATCGCACTGACTTCCGATTGAATCGTGTTTCCGGAACCTGATCCTGCATTGTTGAAACCGATGACCGGGGTCTCTTCTTTAGCAAACTTGCCAGCTCCAGCGGATGTCCATGCTTTGAGCTTCTGCGTTCCGCTTGCATTGACTTCGACCGCTCCCAACGATTTCAACTTTGAATCAACGATCCAGGAGCGCACGAAACTCGATTGATCCGGATTGGAATCCGAACCAAAATCATTAGTCGCGGCGGATGTCCCAACCGCAACGGACACCTTGCTTTTCCCGTTCAACTGAAAATCAGCAACTCCCGCTACCGAAATCAGATCGCTGTTATCGCTTGCGCGAACGTCAATCGCATTTGCCGACAATATCTCGCTCGACACAATCGAACTTTCCACTTGCCGAGCAATCCTATTTCCAGTCCCTGATCCGACTCCAGATAGGGATACCGGCCAGGCTTTGCCTGCCCCCCCTACGCCTGCTACTCCGATCGCAATCGTCTTCAAGATCGATTCGGAAACGGCATTGACTTTTAATTCCCCAGCCTCGACTTTTACTCGGTAGTCGACGATCCCAGCTTGAACCTTGTTGATAGAACGGCTCGTTGCGGCTGCAGCACCTCCTGCAACACCATTGGTTGCGATTGCTACTTGACCCGCGGTGCAAATCAATTGAGTTGAATCGTTGGCCGTGATAGAAACCCCACCTACCGAATTGAGCGTCCAACTAGGCACGGCAGGAACTGCAGGCTTTTGATCTAGGTCTCCAAGGGTCGCTTTGATTTCATGATTTACATCGGCAATCGAAACAGAGAACCCCAAAGCGACCTTACCGGAAACCTCCGCCCCCACACTCAGAACCCAAACATTTGATTTGCTTTGAGAGTGCACATCGACCGATGGAACATCTGATGGAGAATCGTCTGGTATTACAGAAATCGTTGCGTTTGCGATCGTAGCCATTGTCTGCATAGAGACGGTAGTTCGGTTAAAGGCCGCGCCTACGGCAACCGTATTTGGCTTGTCCTTGGTTCCACCAGCCGATGTGATCGCACCCGCTGCACTGTACACATCCGCTTCATCGATGGATTCCACGATCAACCTACCGCGATCCAAAGCTACAGAGGAGTGATCCTCGATGGAAGCCTTGCGATTTGAATTCATCGACTGAGAAATAACCGAGAAGTCACCGGCTAAACTCGCTGACTTAGCAGAAACCACTCCAACAACAAAAGTCCACAATGCCGACGAGTCGCGGTTGGGGGTATAAACCTCACTCAGCACAGATGCAGACCGCGGGTCAGGAACTGATTCCGAAGATTTCGAGGAGATTACAACGCCTCCTCTCTTGGATCGAACCTTGCCGTTACCCTTGATCGACGCTCCTGATTCGATTGTGCCTGAGACAACCGCTACTGCCACTCCGGCAGCAAAGGCAGCAGAAGCGGCCGTGGTCCTAACAAGATCCCCTGCAGCTGTGATTAGCAGTGGATTGGAATTGGATGCCACAATCAGATCGCTTTGGCCAACGCCTACCTCTGGAGAGATCGTCAACGATCCTGAATCGATCGTTGATTGGCAGTTCGAATAAATCGAGACATTGACAAACATACCTTCGGCCTGCACGCTCATGGAGCCGGCTGCGACCGCTGCTGCAAAGCTGTAGTACTGACTAGCTTCGTCGGCTAGAACTATCACACCGCCTCGATGGGTTTCGAGCTTGGAATTCTTGACCGTAGCAGTCGTATTGGATCTGGATTCCTGCAGACAAATCGCAACACCGACTCCATAACTTTTCGCTGGTTTAGTGTTCTTGGGGACTTCCTCTAGATCGTCGCGCAGATCAAATTGCAGATTGAATTGAAACGATCCTGCAGCCGCCCAAACTACATCGGAATCAAGTGCCCGCACGGAGATGCTCCCCAGGTTCTCCCCTGCAATGCTTTCGATGAGCGCCTCGGTGTTGGTAGTCAGATGATTCCTGACAAAAGACCCTACTGAATTAACGGTCCAAGCGTCCTTGTTTGGGGATCGCGTGCCGCTACCGCCGGCAGCAATGCTCCCGATTCGTCTTTGGTCTTCCGCCAAAATCTCTAACGAATATCTACCGAGAGTCGCATTTCGGACAATAGCGTGCGTTTCGGAAACCCCGACAATCATTGCGACCGATCCGGCTAAACCCAGCGACGATCCATTACCTGAAACTATAGCTGCAGCTCCGGAACTCGAGGTTGCAACCGTTGTGTTCTGAGCATGCGTTTGCAATTTGGGATTACTCATCCTCGGATTGACTATGGAACCTGTTAGTCCATCGGAAGAAGAAAGGTCGATTATCGATCGAACACAATCGTCGACATCTGCCAGCGAATAATCCCCAGAAATGGCAATACCGAAAACGCCCTTGCCCTGTTGAGCGGCGTTTTCCACCTGCTCATCCGGCGCGAACTCTGCCCGACCAGTAGGCTTGCTCCCCGATGCGATAGCAGCAGCGATAGCTGTCGGAATCACCAAGCCCGTTGCGTCGGCATTCACTTGGATATTCCCATCAACCGTGATCTCCAGGGGGATCCTTTTAAGGCTCGCCATAGAGGCCGGATCATCGCTGAGCGTCAGGCCGGTTATTAAGCTTGAGACATTCCGATGAAGCTCTGCGATGGAGGTGCTTACTCCAGCCCCCTTGTTTTCAGAAATAAAAACGGCACCTGAAATCGGAATCAGTTGCGTATCATCTGATGCGGTAATACGGATACCATCGCTTGACCGAGAATCCGGATTTCGGATTTGAATTCTAGCTTTAGCACCTTCAGGGGAAAACATTCGATCAACGCTACCGGCCTCAATCGCTGCATAAGCGTTCGCTTGGGAGCCTTTTGCGATCGCTCCGGATCCTGAGAAACCAAAGTTGGTCGCTTTACCGGATCCCTGACTTGCTTGAATAATCGTCACATTGTTGATCGCTTGTATATCTAGCCCTGCAGAGCCAGCGTTCACTGTAAGCGGAGCTTTGGGGATGCGCTCAGGCTGAGCAACTCCGGGCTGACCTTTTTTCCTCAATCCGCCCAAGACCGCTCGGGTATCGGTTCCAAATGCAAACGACCCAACAGCTCCCCCCAACGCTTGCTGGCCGCTATTGGTACCAATGTCGGAATTAATAAAGGGTAGGTTGTTCCTCGTTCTACCGATAGAAACCAAATTGATATCGATGTTCGCAATAACATTCCCCGTGAAGCTTGTCTGGATCGCATTGGTTTGAGAAGACAACACAACCGGTTGGTTCTCCGAAGGCACAATCGTCAGGGTACCAAGAGATGTCGGGGTCGATTGAATCGTGTTGATCTGAGCTCCGTCTTCGATCTGAGCCCAGGTTTGATTTTGCAGATCGAGCCATGAAAGACTAGTCGATACAGCCCATGGAATGCTCTGATCCTTGATTGCGGAATGCGAAGCAGCAGAGGTATAGTGATTCAATACAAAGTCATTCAATCCAATCTTGCCCGTAAATATACCGGTACCGTTTTGCCCACTGAGAAGCTTGTACGCTGTTTTGCCCAATACCGGTAACGGGTCAAGCTGATTCGTTGCGTTGGGATTGAGATAAACCAGCCCCTGCCATGGGTAAGTGGTTTCCGAATCCACCCAGACGCCTGCCGCACCCGTCACCTGCGCGTTGGACTCGATCAATGCATCAACCGAATTGCTGATGCGAACCCAATTCACACTGACGGCTGCTCCCACCCTGGTCTTCGATGGGGCCGAGACCGTCGCCTGAGCTTTGGTCGTCAGATATTCAACGATGTTCGCTTGAACATCTACCCTGCCTGCAGTGACCAAACGAGCATTCTGCTGAACAATAGCCCGAACCGAATTATTAACATGCATCCAAGCCACAGTTGGACTGACGGAAAAAAGCAAATCGTCCCCGGATTGAATTGCAAGTGGACTAGTCTCGAATTCCGTCTTTAGTAAGCCGAACAGATTACCTAAATTCGAATTGAAAATCGGGATCAAAGAAAGCAGCTTCTGTTTCTTAGAGAGCTCGGCGTCATACTCTTTTTGTTTCTGCAATCGCCTATCGACCCCGGTGCGCAAAACATCCTTCGAAATCAAATCGGCCTGAATATAAATTCCATCTTGTGTTGTGGATAAAGCATGGCTGATACCTGTCGGAACGATTTCACGCTCAGCATGAAACTCAGTTGCACCAAAAAGCGATAGACGCTCGGGAATCGGTTTATCCAAGGTAGTCGGTTCGATCGCTAGGCCCAAAACCAGCGACCCAGGTATACTTTGCATTGCCGAAGGAGCAATCTGCACGTAGTAGGCCTCGTTTGCAATCAAGCCAAATTGGCCCAACCCCCAACTCGGCTGAAACGTTAACAACGCCGATGGATCAATGCTCTGACTCCAACAGCGAATTACCCAGGGATTATCCGAGGTACCTCGCCCAAATACCAAAGTCTGCAAATTGAATCCACTCAACGCGTTCTGCACGTCACCTGAAGTTGCGTTCCAAGCAATCGCTTTAGAGCGAATGACCTGTGCTCCACGCTGCATCTCCAAAACAAAAGATCCTACTTTTGAATCTGTTTCAACAGTGAAGTAATTCTCATCAAGCGTGCGATAGAGGATCTGACCGTCGAGCAAATCCATAGTAGCAGGATCCGAAAAAGTCACTCCTGGGGAATAAATCAACCATGGCGATTCAGCGGTACCGACGCCAAGTACCTGCACACTGCTCGAGAGAATCTCTTGCAATGCCGCTTGCACCTGTGCAGCAGTCGCATTCCAAGCAAGCATGCGAGTCCTCAGAAGCTTGGATTGTGTCGTGTCAGCAGGGTCGAACACTTGCAACGCGAATTGGCCTGTGTCAGCGGTACTCCAAAACTGGATGAAATCGCTGCTTAAAGCCCGATGCGAAACTCTTCCGTCCAACGCAGATGAATCCACTCCTGAGAAATGGACGTCCGAAGGGAGCTCTACCGATAGCCATTGCGTCATCGCATCAATGCTGGCGACTGGGAAGCGACTGCCGTTTGCATCAACCAAAACATGTCGCTTTCGAACCACGATCGGAGCAGTCCCGACCTCTTGGCTTTCTCGGAGTTCCAAGAAATACTCCGGCCTATCGCTAGACATTTCCGAATTCACTACCGAAGATGCAAAGTAGGTTGTGCCATCAACAAGCCCGTCGAGCGCAAGTCCGGGAGACGCGTGGTAAACCACTGGGATCGGACTTTGAATCATCGGATCAACGGCCAGAACGATTTTGCCATCGAGATTGACGTTCGAGATGGATACCGCACCCCTTCCACCGATCGTCCCTAACACCGCTTCGAGTTGCGGAGCTACATTGACAAGTCCCGCTGCAGCGCTTTTGGCCTGCCGATAGCTAGCAGCTAGCTGCACCACCCCAGGAGAGGACGGATCGGGGATCGCATAATAATCCACTTGGGATTCAATACCCACAAGGCGTGTACCCAAGGCTCCCATGTAGCGCAGCTTCTCTCCAGCCTTCAGAGTCCAAGCAGGATTGCTTGAATCTTTTTGGTTCGGGGGAGCGATCGGCGATGACGGATCGAAATTGAAATCGACCGTCCCCTGATCTGAGTCGAAGAGCGACACTTGGAGCCAACGTCCTGATTCCGTTTGAAAAACAGGGTTGTCATTCAAATCCACAACCTTGCCCTGAGAATCGATCAATCGCAGTGCGCGCGGCGTAGACCCAGGAAGCAATTCAACACGATAATCGCCCTGGGGCAACTCACCGATAAGATGACCGGCAGGGTCATTGTGCCCGATAAACCGACTCGATGCGGGGGAGAAAAAAACGGATTGACCATCTGCAAACAAGGGGGCGTCATCAGGCCACTCAAACAGCAACGAATTATCTACGGAATCGATCTGAAAAATCGATACTTTGTTACCCTTGGCGTCGGTCAATGTCGGGTAGGCCAGGCCAAACGAAATAGCCTTTCTCAAATGAAAGTTCGACTTTGAGTCGGCAAGCTTAAGCTTTCGTCGATTCGATGGATCAACCATTGCAAAGAGTTGTTGCCCATCCTGCAAGCTTGGAAGCTCCACGCCCAACTTGATACGGTAGTTGATTGATTCACCGTCATGAAAAGGAACATCTCGATCGAAAATCAATGCGTTATCGGCATAGTCGATCTGGGTCTGCGGATCGAAAGTGAGTTCTTTTGCCGGAGCGGAGCCAAAGGCATAGACATGCCCATCTACGAGGGCCTCGACACTCGTGGCCCCCTCCACACCTGCCACAACGATCCCAGCATAGAGATCACCGAAAGACGACGATCGGGCCTGAGCCTGCTTGAGATCTTTGGCGCTTGCGTCAATATAAACTTGCTTACCTGCCGCGATTTCAGAGCCCTGCGAAACCGCCAGGTGAGCGGTTGAGTTTTGAATTGCCAATCCCACGGCTATGTTTCGTTTGGTTTTCTCGGTATCTACCCCCGCCGAGGAACTAGTGATATTGCCAACATGGGTGACAAGACTCACGTTCTGCGATGCTGTCAACTGAGCATCATGGAGCACATCGAGTTTAGCGATCGCATCGGTATAGCTGACTCCAACAGCACCACCGAAAAAAGGAACAACAGCATCGATAAACTTCCATACGGCTGTCGCGATCGCAAAAGCATCGGATTGGCTAGAGATCGTTAAATCGCCTGCCGCATCGATCTTAACCCCCGAGGACAATGTGATTTGGGAATTGGGCTTTCGCACCAAAATGGAAATTGGAAATGGAATCAATTCATTTAGAGCTTCCAAACCGATCGTGGAAACATCCTTTAGTCGGGCAACGTTCATCAAACCAGAGCTAGTGCCATCCCTTAAGAAACTCGGATCGACAAGCAACCCTTGATCCCCGGCTTTGGAATCCAACGTAATGTCACCTCCCTTGATCATAACCTTCTCACCAACCTTGATCGAGGAGGTGGTGTTGGGCCGTGTCGATAAAGCAAAGGTGTCGTAAATAGATATTGGGAGATACACCAATCGATTGTCCGAGCGGATTGAAATCTCTCCAGGCGAGATACTCGAGGAGCTTTGGGTATCAAGTGTCGTCGCATACTGTATATCGATATCCCCCCGACCGCTGAGCTCAAGCTTACCACCACCTGTGTGCAAGACACTGTTTGCTCCGATGATGATCGAATCACCTGAGATCGACAGGTCACCACCTCCAGTATGAATCGTCAGAGGCGGTGCTCCCGCAGGCTGATAGTTCGAAGAACCCGAATCTGATCCCAGATCCACGGTTCCATGAGCAGATCCAATAGTGATATCAGCCTTTGCGATGAAGCTAGTCGAGCCCTGCGTCGTATTGAGTTGCACTAAGTGCTCCCCAAAGATGGAAATCGAACTGCCTTGCAACTTTGCATTTGCGCCGATAGCAACACGGCCAAGCGCTACAGGACTTCCTCTTTCATCGTAGACATTATAAGCTTTAAGCGTAATGCCTCCACCCACTACTTGTTCTGACCCAAGACGAACATCCGAATAAATAGTGATCTTAGGCGACTCAAGCTTGATCGATTTCCCCCCCGCGTCAAGCTTGACCCCTGCATGAACGACGATCTCTTCGGGATCGTAATAATGGATATCCACGCCAGGATTGATCACATCCCTAAGAATCTCTAAAGCCAAGAGTCGGCGCAACTCGAGAACTTCGTAGGACAATATGCGAGCTTGCCCCTTCAAACGACTCCTTTTATGACGGGAAGAAAACAAAGAAAAAAGTTTCATGCTAGTCATTCAATCCTCAATAGCTCGCCAAATCCGCCACCACCGAGAAAGGACATCGGCATCGGCTCAAAACATTCGCGTCGATCACCACCTGGGCAACCAAGATTTTAGCGTACAAACAATCTCCACGTAATCACAAGGTTCGCCAAGGCGACCTGGAACCTTCCGCTGGTTTGTGTAGGGAATACCCGTGGCTCTAGGGTAACAGTGTTGCGTTCCCTTGATTTTATGTCTGCGACGATCCGGTCGAGATCATTACCGAATTGACTTGCCAACTCCCGCTTGATTCGCAGTATCTCATCATTGATAGGATCATTCATCATTTTCTCAGTCTCCTATTAATTCATCCGGCGAGCAAATTGAGGGCGGTTTGTAGCCACAATCCCTACATATCTGCTCGATAGTCGCGCGTGTCTCGGCGTTTGCGATATGTCGGAAATTCCACGTCAGAAGTAATTCTATACCGTGGACTGCGGCAAGGGAAATGTGAAGTGCATCTCGTGGCTCGGATTGGGGAATGCCATATCGGAGCATAAGTTCGGCAGCTAGGCTCTTGGCTTCAGCAGTAATCGCGAGGACTTCGATATCCGTTAATAAATCAAGCCTTTCTGCGGCGGCCGGCGTGGCGAAGATGATGGTGGAGGGGTGACCGCTTTGTTATGTCGCCTGTGCGAGTCAAACTTGGTCAAAACAAGTCGCTGATCTCTCGATTACACGCTTCACAATAGGCTCGCCTCGGTTCGTCGTCTGAGACACGAATTCCAGATTGAGTTGCGACGTTGAGTAGTGCATCACACGAAGGACAATGTACTTGGTAGTTCTCTCGTTTCTTTAGCTGTTCACGCCCCAGCCACCCTGGCGTTTCAGGCAAAGCCGCCGCGCCCTCGCGGTTAAACCTGAAGTAGGCACCACCGCAATCAGAGCAACCAATAATGAAGAGGCCTGGAGCAACCTTCGAAGGTACTGGACCATTCTTCGTTTGTACGTAAGCAAGTGCCGGAGCCGTCGTCGCATACACCGCCCAGCTCCCACATTGGGGACAGGGATCCTCAAGGACGCCGTCGAACGCCCTTGGATCGATCCTGACGCATGCATAACATCCGCGGCCAAAGAGGTCCCATTGGAAAATGGACACCTGCTTCTCGCAGACGGGACAGGTGGGCATTCGTGGATTCTCCAATAATAGGCAGGTGGCGATACAACTTGTTTTTATACGGATCAGCCTAAACTCTGTAGACCGCACAAATGCAGCCTATCACGCAAGCTAACCTCGATCCGAAGTTGAATGATATCAGTCACTTGTGAACCGAACAATAATTTGGATGGAGTGATAGGATGTTTCGGCGCGTTTCAAAACATCCGTCTGATAGTTCGAATCCTACCGCCTCTTCTTCAAAACTACCTGTTTTCCCTTTGAAAACGAGGGTTCTGAGGCGACTCTGGCGACTCACAAGACGACTCACCAGGTACCAAGGCAGCGCACTAGGGTTGTTGATTTATCGGGGGCAGCACCTGCAAGCATGCACGTGCATGGACGTGCAGGAAAGCCAAAGCGATTGGCCAGACATGCGAAAAACCCTGGGAAAACCAGGGTTTTGCAGCACGGGCTTCAAAAAGCTAACGGAGAGGACAGGAACCGAACTTTTGGGTGTTTTCCCAATGTTTTCGGAGGTTCGAACGGCTCTTTTTTGTAGAGAATTAGAGCAAACCATCTCGAAATTGCCGCCCGCTGAACTTTTGAAGTTTCGCGAGTGGTTTTTGCGTTTTGATGGGGATCGCTGGGATGAGCAAATCGAGAAAGACGCTACGTCAGGGAAACTGGATTCGCTTGCTCAAGCGGCTTTACGCGCGTTCCGAAGCGGCCAGACGAATCCTCTATGATTCACCATGCAACATCTGGTTCGAGTCGGAATTGCTTACCACGCTCTTGGTGTTGAGGACGGGGGTACTATTGTTTGGTTTTGGATTGGCAACCATGATGAATATGAACAGTTGATTAACGGATAGAGCGTACATCGATTGGGAAATCAACCGGATGAGCATCCCAGATCCCTAAGTGGAACATCACTTTGGCCTTGGCATTCGTAGCTGCCCGATGTTCTTCCCTGAGCTTCGACCGATTCTCGATGAAGCGTTTGAGATCTTCGGTGACAAGAGCGAGTATGTGGTCGCGGCTCCCCAGTACCGTGCGGCTGCCAACACGGCGATGGGCTGGCAAGAACGCGATCCTCCGCACCGAAATGACTCGCCTCTAGCGCCGCGCCGGCGTCTCAGGTTGGCCACGATTGTTCCATTCGATGCGAGCTAGCAGGCAAACAGAACTCCAGCGAGAGTTCCCACTTCACGTGGTATGTTCCTGGCTCGGCAACTCGCCTCGCATCGCTCAGCAGGGTTATTTGCTGGTCACCGAAGATGATTTTGCCAAGGCGGCCGGCGTGGCGAAGGTGATGGTGGAGGGACGAGAGATTGATGGTACGGGAAGGCCGAGTAATGGCAAAAGTTCTCCGCTCATGTAGGAGGTTGTTTAGCGATCACTTTCTTTGGATGCAGACTTTCGTGCAGCAAGAAATCGAGTCACCGCACTTTGGGTCGCTTTTGCCTCACGAAGGTCCATATGCTCCAGTTTCGGCATTGTCGCGATCACCTGTAAAACCTTTTCTATCGTTAGATTTCGGCCGTTGGCAAAAATTGATTCGAGATTCGGATGATTGGCAAACATCGCAAACTGCTCATCCGATAACGGAGTATTCCTCAGGCAAAGGATCTGCAACTCAGGTAGTTTGGCCACTTTTTCTACGACTTCGTTGGTGATCGTTGGGGCAGTGATCAAGAGGTGGCGAAGATCTTTGAGTTCCGTAAGAACGTTTACAGACTCATGCGTCAGCAACGGGCATTCCAGCCATATTTCTCGTAGCTGTTTTGCGGATGCTAAAGATGCTACGCCTTGGTCCGTAAACTGTTTGGAATATAAATCAATCGATTTTAGGTCGCTACAATGCTTGGCAAGCATCTGTAAGGATCGATCGGTAAGGTTGTCGGAACCCAAGTTAAGAAACTCAAGTTCCTTTGAGTGTTGACTGATTCCCTCAATGAACCGATCAGTGAGGTTGCCTCCGTTGTTTATTCGTAGCCAGCGAAGATTTTTGGCTTGGCCTATGGACTCGGCACATGCGTCTGTAACGCTCGATCCATTCTCAGTTAAGGGATTAGAGCCTGCGAGGAATTCCAATGTTTGCAGATTGGGCAACTCACGAAGAAAGGCAAGGTCGCTGTCACGCATATCGCGTTTGCATAGAAACAACGACTTAAGCCGCTTGAGTTTCGCAAGTGGAGTAAGGTCACCTTCAATCACTACGTACTCGTCATCTAAATTTCCGCCGAACGACAATTCCTCGATGTTCTGCAGCGAAGCCAAGAACTCAATATCGTCACGCGTGAGTGTTGTTCCATAGGATATCTCAACGTTGGTCAGGTTGAAAACATTCTCCGGTGCGGATTGTCTCAATCCACCTTTGCCCCAATAGGTCAGTCCGACTATCCGCCCTTGTTTATCGCTCCGGGTCCGAGCGCCTCGTGAAGTGGGTTCCTGCGAAAAAGAATCTGTAGAACACAAGCCCCCAAGAATCGCAGCGATTAGAAAGGATGGTATTGATGTTGATTGCAGCGCATGTTTTGGGAACATTTGTGTCTATGCTTTCACTGGAGGAAAGTCGCAGTGACTGCGAGTCGTTTTAGGGGGACAGGATCGGAATCTAACACTCGATTCCTCGGGCCTCTATGCCGAACAACTGCAAATACGCCTGGATAAGAAGACCTGTAGAACGGTCGAACAGCCGCTGCGGACTATTTTCTTCCTTCTCATGGTTCCGAACAAGACGACTTAGTTCGAATCCTACAGCCTCCGCGGGCGTAGATCGATGCTGGGAGGGGACAAGCAAAACCCCGATGTGTTGACAACTCCCGCGACTCGAAAAACGACTCGATTTTCGGTGCGCGACGCGAAATACTACGCCGCGATCCGCCATGCACCGAATTGCATGGGCGCTACAGAACTCCAAAGCAATGGGCAGGAAATGCGAAAAACCCTGGGGAAACCTTTGGCTTTGCAGCACGGGCTTCAGAAAGCTAACGGAGAGGGTAGGAACCGAACTTATCGATGTTTTCCAAATGTTTTTTTGAGCGTTCGAAAGGTGCTAAAGGCGTCACACCGGCTTCAAGACAAATAACAAGTAACAAAGATTAGGCAGCCTCTTTGGCTTCGTAGACTTTTCCATGCTGAGTAAGCCAAGCAACATCTCCCTTCTCTGCATGCAACTTTACCTGCTTGAGGAATTCGACCACTTCGGACTCTAGACAAGGCTCACTTGTATCCTCATCCGGGATTACCATTTCGATCTCCACCGCAATCACGTACTTTTCTGATTGAATGAGCTTGATTCGTTTGATCCTTTTGCCTGGTATTCGCATCGGTTTCTACTCCTCATCAAAGTAATGAACTGTTGCTTGCCAAGCCAACGACAGCCTGCCATTCCATTATACCACGCTCTTCTAAACGTTCGGAGGCATGCTGTCCGATAACGTAGCGATCTTCAAAAACCAGTGTTTTTAGTTTATGGAAAAGTTGCATCGAGGATTACTCACAAAAGCAAGACAATTCCAATCGAATCGAGTACCACCCCCGAACAAGTATAAAACGGGTGCGCTACCCTGCCTACAGCAAACGCCACGGTAAGGGTCGCACGCCGGCCACAGTCGCGGTTTAGAAACAGGTGGTGGCGGGATGAGTGAATGGTGGTGTAGGGAAGGTGCTCGGAGACGGGAAGGCTTACCAAGTTATGCCGCTTTCGGATTTGTATCTACTATATGGAAAGCAGTTCTGTTACATGGTCGGCCGTCAAGCAGTTTATCTGTGCCTCTGCCAATTCCTTCAGCATTCGCACAGGCACATCCGCGTAGTCAATCTCTTGTTCAGCAGAGATCATCGCAATCACTTCCCTCATGACGTCTCGGTACGATTCGTCCCGGCCCTTTGATTCCGGGTCCCATACCAATATCAAGCGAATGTTTATTCGCTCGGCTTGGATCTGAATCGCGTCCATCATCGATCCGACCTGCTCATAGCTCCATCCATACCAAGGGTGATCCTTTTGAAGGTCGTCGACCCAAGTCGGGTTCCTGACGTAAATCTCTTCGTGATTCGCCTTCCCTCTCCCCTCAGGATCTACAAGCTCACCGAGGACGATGACCGGGATGTTGCTTGCCTCCGAGAGCGCGTTTCGCTTGGGCACTCCCCAGTAGTGAGCACCGTGTCCCGTTTCTATCAAGGCATAGTGTTTGGCCATGTGCAGTCCAGCCTGAAGTCGCCCTGCCGATACGAAGGGAGGACCTTGCACGGGCGCACCGTTGGACATTGCAGTTTCACCTGTACGGCGCTCAATGCCCAACTCTGGGAGTCGGGTGTAGGGCACAAGTTGTCCGTTTGCATTGCGCAGGGCCTGAACGAGAGTCGCGAAGTTCGTGCCATGTGCCGCTGCGATGCATTCATGCGGTATAGTGTCGAGTGCAGGCCGGTAATTGAGCGGCTGCGCAAACGACGCTAGGATATCCGGAGTCTTTTGGGTCATTGGCTCCTTCCGCATGATCTCTGCTGCGCGCTCGGTAACCGAACTCCCATCCTGTGAGCGATATTCCGTTGTGTTGACTTCAGCCATTTGCGGTAGAGCTTTCAATTAGCCTGCTGGAGCGACGCTTGAGTACGCGGGCGAATAAGCCAACATTCTACCCCTTGTTCCGCCATCTGGCTTGTCCTCACCAGGACAAATGACCTCAATGGAGTATTGGCATGTTGACAAAAGCTTATCCGATTGGTCGATGGATGTCTGAAAGTCGGAAGTGTAGCTTGAGGGTGACCACCAGAATTCCAAAGCAATTCGCCGTAAATGAGAAAAACCCCGGGAGAACCGGGGTTTTGCAGCGTGGGCAATAGATACAAACGGAGAGGACAGGATTCGAACCTGCGGTAAGGAGTTAACCCTACGCCGAATTAGCAATCCGGTGCTTTAGACCACTCAGCCACCTCTCCTGCGCTCGATCTATGAAGTCGGGTCGCTTAAGCCCGGTCAATCGAACTACTCCCAAGTTTCGCAGAATTTTCGCCGATTGCAAGCCGGTTTTTCCCCACCTACAGGTTCGTAATCCGGTATTCCCGTGTTTACACCTACAACTCTTGCGGGTTATGCCAGCCATGACTTCGGATCGCTTTGCTTCAAACTTGCCGAATTTGACGCCTCGGCAGTCCATTACGCCTGAATTATCGGGAAATCGGAATTCATGCCCTCTTCACACAAGTCCTAGTCATGCTTGGGCTCACCTCTCATGGTATACTGCTGGACTTGGTCGGACCTCCCTCCGACTACCGTTTCCTCTATTCCTGCTCTAGCTACCTTCTGCTTGTACCTATCGAACGAACTATGAATTTATTTGCTCGCAAGACCTTGGCGGATCTGACCGAGGAGGCCAATGCCGAAGGCCAAGGCACCCTTCGACGACACCTTGGCCCCTGGAATTTGGTGTTGCTTGGAATCGGTGCGATTATCGGTGCAGGGCTTTTCGTGCGAACCGCTGCGGCGGCAGCCGAACATGCGGGCCCAAGCGTCACATTGAGCTTCATCGTCGCAGCTATCGGTTGCGCGCTTGCAGGGATGTGTTACGCAGAATTCTCTGCGATGACTCCAGTATCCGGCAGCGCCTACACGTATTCCTACGCTACTATGGGCGAACTGTTCGCTTGGATCATCGGCTGGGATTTGGTCCTCGAATACGCCCTCGGGGCTGCTACCGTCGCAATCGCTTGGTCGCAGTACCTCAATAAACTGATTGCGAACTTCATAGGCCCTCAGTACATGATCCCCTATGAATTCTGCCACTCACCTTTTGAGAAATCCCCCGACGGCGTCGCTGGAATGATCAACTTGCCAGCTATCGTGATCTTGTGTTTTCTTACCGTGATTTTGGTACGGGGTATCAAGGAATCGGCGGTCTTTAATGCGATCGTCGTAAGTGTGAAAGTCTTGATCGTCGTCCTGTTCATCGCATTGGGATGGCAATTCATTCAGCCCGCAAATCACCAACCATTCATCCCTGAACCGACAACCTACGGCACACATGCCTTCGGGGGCTGGTGGGGTGTGCTCGGCGGCGCCGGCGTTGTCTTCTTCGCTTTTATTGGTTTCGATGCGGTCTCAACCGTTGCTCAAGAAACAAAAAACCCTAAACGGGATATGCCTATCGGGATCCTTGGCTCCCTCGTGGTTTGTACGATTTTGTACATCCTCTTCAGCTACGTTCTTACAGGAATCGCCCCCTACACGGACTTCCGCGATCCAGAAAAAGGTAAAGAAGCTTCCGTCGCCTACGCGATCGAACAATACATGACCGGCTACGGATGGCTTAGCAACTTCATCACCGTCGCGATCCTTTTTGGTTTCTCCTCGGTGATCCTGGTCATGCTGCTTGGACAAAGCCGCGTCTTCTATTCGATGGCCCGCGACGGACTGGTCCCGAGCTTCTTCGGCGAACTGCACCCAACGTATCAAACACCATCGAAATCGAACTGGCTGTTCCTTGTGTTCGTCGCACTGTTCGCTGGATTCATCCCCGACCACGTGGTCGGTGACATGACTAGCATCGGTACATTGTTTGCCTTTGCCTTGGTATCCATTGGGATCATCTTGATGCGACGAAGCGATCCTGATGCACCGCGTCCTTTTCGCACTCCACTCGTTCCCTTGGTCCCTATTCTCGCTGTGTTGGTCTGCGGGGCAATGATCGTGGGACTTGGGAAAGAAAACTGGACGCGATTGCTGGTCTGGTTGCTAATCGGTTTCGTGATTTACTTTGGCTACAGCGTCAAACACAGCAAGGTTCAGCGAGCTTTGCGCTCGTAACCCACGGGCTCTGAGAGTGTTGTTCATGGCTTAGCGAAGGTGTCGATTTGGAAGCTGAACAGGCTCGAATTCAAGCAGATCTGCGTGGCATCCTCGACGGAGAGGCGCAGTGCGACGCTTTGAGCACGCAGCTCTACGCGACCGACGCGAGCTTGTATGAGATTCAGCCACTTGCGATTGTTCGCCCTCGTCATTCGAATGATGTTGCTCAAGTAATCCGCTACGCGGCTGACCAGTCATTACCGGTTTATCCACGCGGGGGCGGAACAGGTTTAGCCGGTCAATCACTCGGACCGGGAATCGTGATCGACTTCTCACGATTCATGCGACGAGTCTTGGAAATTGACCCGGATCGATTGGTGGTAAGGGTTCAGCCCGGCATCACCCTTGGTGATCTCAATCGACAGCTAGCCCAGCAACGCTTTGTGCTTGGGATCGACCCTCCGACGCGAGCAGTCACCACAGTCGGGAGTGTCGTGGCGATCGACTCACTAGGAAGTCACTATCCTCGGTACGGGACAGCCGGTTCACGACTGTTGCAGGCTAACGCCGTATTAGCTGACGGCGAACAAGTTTCCTTCCGTAAAACATCTTGGCATTACCCGAACACGGGGAGCGCAAGACTAGACCAACTGGCGGTTAATCTCGGTCAGCTATTGACGGAGAATCGCGCGGCGATTGCCTCGCCACCTTGGAAAGGTGTGCCGCGAGGCTGTGGGTACCGACTCGAGTCGCTGCTTGAGGATGACCTTGTAGATCTTGCGAGGCTTCAATCGGGTGCCGAAGGCACTTTATCGTTGATGACGGAGTTGACTCTTCGTATTGATCGCATGCCTGGAGCGCGTGCGGTGGTGTTATTGCTGTTTGAGAAACTTGAGCTCGCCGCCCGCGCTGCCTTGGAAGCTCGCAAGGACGAAGTAGCCGCATGCGATTTAATGGATCGCCGACTGATCGAAATTGCTCGCGAGATCGATCCTCGCTACGAATCGATGTTGCCGCGAGGTGCGGAAGCATTGTTGTTGATCGAACACCAAGGAGAGGACTTGGGGGAAGTCAAACAGCGTTTGGCAGGTTTAGTACAACGCATCGTGCGAAAAGCACCTTCGACGCATCAGACACGCATTATCGTCGATGATAGCGAGAGGGATTTTGTATGGAGACTGAGTCGCCGGATCGTTCCACAATTGGTTCGACTCACCGGGCAACAAAAGCCGTTGGCATTTGTCGATGATTTGTCGATTCAACCCGAGAAGCTGCCCGAGTTTCTTTTCGACATGCAAAACATACTGAAATCAGAGCGAGTAACCGCGACCCTTTTCGCGCATGCTGCCCAAGGTAACCTGCAGTTGCGTCCTTTTCTCAATCCGCGCTCCGAGGAGGACGTCCAGAAACTGCAGCGGCTTGCGGATCGTCTTTTCGAGAAGGTGATCGAATATCGCGGAGTGATATCCGGTGAACATGCGATTGGATTGAGCCGCAGCAGTTACGTCCGTCAGCAACTCGGCGACCTGTATCCCCTTTGCCGCCAGATCAAGACTTGGTTCGACCCACAAGGGATTTTGAACCCTGGCAAACTCATCACCGATGCGCCGCAGAGACCGATTGAGAATTTGCGTCCCGGTCCTTCGACAACCATATCGCAAGAGTCCGTCTCGGCAGTGCGACCATTGCTTCCAATTTTGAACTGGTCGGAGGAAGCGAGCCTTGATGCGGTCAGTATGCAATGCAATGGGTGTGGGCGGTGCCGCACAAGTGCACCAGGGGAACGGATGTGCCCCATGTTTCGCGCTTCGCGGGCCGAAGAAGCATCACCGAGAGCGAAAGCGAATTTAATACGAGGTTTAGTTTCAGGTCGAATAGCGGCACCGCAAGTCGAGAGTGACGAGATGCGTGCGATTGCCGATTTGTGTTTTCATTGCCACCAGTGCCGATTGGATTGTCCGGCACAAGTCGATATCCCTCGGATGGTCGTAGAGTTGAAAGCTCAGCATACGGCAACCCATGGCTTGCGGCTAACCGATCGCATGCTATCTCGATTGGATATTCTAGCTGGTATAGCAAGCCGATTTCCGCGTATCGCCAATTGGTCGCTTGAGAATCGCACCATGCGGTGGTTGCTTGAAAAATCCACCGGCATCGCGATGAGCCGTCGATTGCCCAGGATTGCCAAGCAACCATTTATGCGATGGGCATCGAAGCAGAAGATCACACGCATGAATCGGGGGGCAGGCCCGAAAGTACTTTATCTGGTCGATCAATATGCCAATTGGCACAATCCATTGATCGGGATGGCCCTCGTAGAAGTTCTAAAGCACCAACGTGTCGAAGTGTATGTTCCGACTTGGCAAACCGTAACATGGATGACCAAGATCTCGCTTGGAGATATCCCTCGGGTAGAGCGATTACTGTTGCCTCAAATCCGGCGATTAGCCGACGCGGTTCGCCAAGGCTACAAAATCGTAACGACCGAACCCACGGCGGCTTTATGTTTGAAGCATGAGTATGTCAATTTATTCCGAAGCGACGACACCGAACTGGTAGCAGCCAATACGCAAGACGCAGGTAGCTACTTGTGGGACATGCATTGCCGCAACGAGCTTGAGCTGGATCTTCGTCCGCTGCATTTGAACATACTCTATCACACACCTTGCCACCTCAGAGCACTCGACCCGGACTATAACGGCATGAAGCTTTTGCAGCTGATCCCGGGTTTGACGGTTGAGAATGCTGATGCGGGATGTTCCGGAATGGCGGGGGTGTATGGTTTGAAGCGCGAGACGTATCGGACGAGTTTGCGCGTTGGCTGGGGGTTGATCAGCAACATGCAGCAGACCAAGGCTCAAATTGGTAGCACGGAATGTGCATCGTGCAAGTTGCAGATGGAGCAGGGGGTCGATAAACCGACGATTCCGCCAATTGCTTTGTTGGCGTACGCTTATGGGCGTCTACCGGAAGTCAAGAGCTGGATTCAGAGTCGCCACGATGGACTGAGCGTGCCGTAGGGAGTTAGGCTTTAGGCTTTAGGCGTTAGGCGTTAGGCGTTAGGCGTTAGGCGTTAGGCGTTAGGCGTTAGGCGTTGTGAATCGTGGCCGTTGGCCACGAAATGGTAACCCGACGTGTAAACGAGGCAGCAGCGGATTGACGGTCGACTGCATTAGCAGCAGTTGCTCAGGCCTATCGGATTATTGAGCGTGGGTCTTATGCAGAGCGCACCTATGAGCGATGAAGCGTGTACTGTAGATGCCTCCCTTACGGTTCGGGTTACCATTGGTGCTTTCCTCCCCTGCGGGGCGGGTTACCATTGATGTGTGATGTGGCCGTTGGCCACGCAATGGTAACCCGACGTGTAAACGAGGCAGCAGCGGAATGACGGTCGACTGCATTAGCAGCAGTCCCCGAGGCCTATCGGTTTATTGAGCGATGGGTCTTATGCAGAGCGTACCTATGAGCGATGGAGCGTGTGCTGTAGATGCCTCCCTGACGGTTCGGGTTACCATTGGTGCTTTCCTCCCCTGCGGGGCGGGTTACCATTGATGTGTGAGGTGGCCGTTGGCCACGCAATGGTAACCCGACGTGTAAACGAGGCAGCAGCGGATTGACGGTCGACTGCATTAGCAGCAGTCCCCGAGGCCTATCGG
>CAIJIZ010000248.1 GCA_903820735.1 uncultured Pirellula sp. | reverse complement strand
CGGCATTGCGATCTTTGCAATTAACGCTGCTCAACGACTGCAATCCCAGTGGATTGTCGTGGGGCAAGACGGAGTGTTTCGAGGAACATCGCCGATGGGCTGGCCCGGCGCTCCGTTCAACGAAACGGATTCATTCGGCAACACAAGCTCTTTCGGTAACACGGGTTCCTTCGGGGATACGATCGATGCTGTGGACGTTAAGAACCTTGATCCAGACTCGAAAGATCCACCCCGCCGGCGTTTCGGCGACCCGAACGTCCCTTGATCCCGAACGAGAGATCGTCACGTCAACTCATTTGTTCGGATGGCCTTTTGAGAGCAATTGGACCTCAATCGGATTCAGGAGCTTTGAGTACGAGTTCAAGTACCGCTTTGCTGAGCACGAGAAATCCAGATTTTCCACCCACAAACTTACCTGAAGAACCCAACCCATAAACCGATGCGCGAAGATAAAGACGGATATTCTCTAACGATCGCAACTATGGGCTCGGAGATTTCGATTCGCTGGATCGGATTACCGAAGGAATCGAATTCGACGGAAGCTCCCGAACGAGCTAAATCGCTGGAAACCATTGGCGAATCTCTCAATCAAATCACCGACCAGTGGGTTGAAGTGCTCAGTGATTATCAGCAAGACAGTGAAGTCAATCAGTTTTGTGCAAAGGCTGATGATGGTCAGTGGCATTTGCCATCTGCCGAGTTGTGGCGGGTACTGGAGCTCTGCGATTCCTGGAACCGCTGTAGCCTCGGGGCTTTCGATGCTTCCATGGGGGCGCTGGCTCGCATAAGACGCAGCAAGCGGGAAGCGACCGAGGAGACTTGGCAAAAAGCGCGACAGTCGAGCGGGTGGGACAAAGTCCAAATCGACCTTGGCGAACGCCGAGTTCGATTTAGTGTCCCTGGGATCCGCTTTGATTTCGGAGCGATTGGAAAGGGCTTTGTTGTCGACCGGCTTGCTGAATGTCTCCAAGATTTTGGGATCGAGCGTTACGTTGTCAACGCATCGGGAAACATGCGCATGGGGATTGGGCCTTACGAAGAAATATCCAAGGGTTGGCCGGTATCGATCGGATGTGTCGAGAGTCCTGATCGGAGTCTGGCGATGTTCGAATTGCAGCGGTGTGGTATCGCAACGAGCGGGGATCAATTTCAAAAGTTCAGGGATGGTCCGCGATTGATTCAAGATGAAAAGAGATTGGAGCCCAAGTCGAGTCACATCGTTGATCCAGAGAAAAAGTTGGGTCTAAATCAAGTTCAGATGGCGACCATTATTACGATGGATGCGACTCACTCGGACGCATTTGCGACTGCCCTTTGCGTACATATGGAACGGGGGACGCATCGGGCTTGGTTAAGGAGGCTTGAGGCAAGCGATTTTTCGGCACCGTTTCTGGCTTGGATGCAATCACGCAATGAAGGGGACGTGTCTCCGCGAGTTCTCAGGTGGACCCATGATGGATCTAGGGTCGGTTCTAACGAATAGAAATAGAACGAATAGAAATAGAAAGTGACATCGCTGTGAATTCACATTTACCAAATTGGGTAGCGGTCTGTTATGTGGCTTGTGGTGGAGCGATAGGTAGTGTGTTGAGATTTGGGATGGGGCGATGGATTGGAGCTTGGTTCGGAACGATTCCGTCGATGTTTGCTACGGGATTGGTAAACTTGATCGGATCGTTTGTTTTAGGATGGGT
>CAIJIZ010000247.1 GCA_903820735.1 uncultured Pirellula sp. | reverse complement strand
TACCCCTGATGTTGTGGTGTTACCACCGCCGTCCCGGATCGCGCTGGTGAGTGCTGTGACTTTCGCGGTCTGCAATCTCTTGTTGTCGATCGTTTTCGAGGACCTGTACCCGTTCACGATCGCACCTATGTTTCGCGATAATCCACAGTTGTATTGCGATTATCAAGTTCTCGACCCGCAAGGAACGCAATTATCGCTGCGCGACTTCCAGCTTCAGAGAAATTACGATGGGAATCCACTTGGGCTAGGCGCCGGCGTAAGGCCTCCCCACTCGCTTGACACTTTTGGAAGTGTACCAGATGAAGCCATGTTGATTGCCCATGTTTCCCGTATACTCCCTGCGAGCTTTCCGGAGCTTCGATACGTCGATGTCGTTCAAACCGTGACCGGGCCCGTCGACGAGAATCGCGTGGGCATTGTCAAGGAAACACGTTACCGAGTAAATGCCGATGGGAAATGAATCCCGTCACGCACTCAATCTGAACTTCAAACCTCACGTTGGGCAGTTCGTCCTATGGGTGTTGCTCGTGCATGAGATGGTTTTGATGCGGGGAGATTTGCCTTGTTCAGAAGGCTTAAGAAACAATCTGGCGACAATCCTGTCGTTTCTTCCGACAGAAATTCTAACATCCCAGATTGTCTTCCTCGGTTTTCGGTGGCTGTTCGTGGTCGCCGGCATCCTTTGGATTTTACAACTATTGCTCCCGATTTCTTCTTGGGCGTGCGTGATCGCCTATACGATCACGATCGGGATGATCTTCGAAAATTCATCCCAAATCTCACATACGAAGAACCTCGCCAATATTGTTTTGTTCGTGCATGCTTTGTGGTACCACTTTCATGCGAGCGAAATTCGCACGGCGCTTGCGCGCGATACTTTTTGGGTTAGTAGTATCTATCCTGGGTGGATTTATACCTTGAGCCTCTTCTGTGTTGCGCTCTTCCATTCCAATGCAGCACTTGCAAAAGTTTTGGAGAGTGGGTTTCGTTGGCCGAACGGTTTATCGTTACAGCTTTGGATTGAGCTGATGGGAAGAGAAGGCTCTGTAGTCAACGAGTTGATTCTTTCTAATCGCAGCGTCGCTGCGCTGATGCAGTGGGTGGTGTTATGCGTGGAAGCATCCGCGATTCTGGCGGTGTTTTTCCCGCAACTGCGGGTCGCAATCGGCGTTGCGTTACTAGGCCTTTACGTTGGGATTGCTGACTCGTTCGGTTACTCCTTTTTGCTCAACGCGATTCTGGTAGCGGCATTCTTTTTTCCATGGTCCAGAATGATAGATAGGGTCATTGAAGCTGCTGAACGATTTTCAATGCGGACGCTTACAGTTGAGCGTGGCAGTCGCCTTGAAGGGATCCTGTCCTTTGTCGTTCGCCGTTTTGACGTGCTTCGCTTGATCAAGCTTTCAAGTGAATAAAGTCTGGATTGCATAGAGCGTAAAGCCTGCAGAAGTGGGCCCTACCGAGAGTAACTCATGCCCGACGAATCATTGCTAGATTTAATAGCGTGAATTGCGATGAAATGTCCGCTAAAGAATCGAGACGGCCACCGTTCGAAGTGCTCCCATCTCGCGAGTGAATCCAGAAACCGCTCCTGGGCATTTTGGTTCCGCTGTTCGAAAGATCTGGCTCGCCATACCGCAAGGACTCGAGGGCAATGGAGAATAGCTGTATTTTGCAGTAGATCAAGGCCGCTGGATCGGACAAGGTTAGCCAGTCGTCGGGGGCCGAGCGTTGTGCCAACTTGGTAGGGTACGATTCCAGTACGGCTGAGAATTTTCAAAAGTGGACCATTGCGTAGCCAGATCATGGGATTCATCGGATTATCGAGGGTTAGTACGAGCTTACCCGCAGGCCGGAGCACCCGCACAAGCTCCTTGATGGCCTTGGCGATGTCTGCCGCTGTTGAAAAGTGATCGAGCGTGGAGCCAGAAAAAATCAGGTCGAACGAAGCGTCAGGGAAAGGCAATTGTCGGACATCGGCATAGCGTGCATCGAGTTCGGGGTTCCGGCTCCTTGCTTCGGTTACGATAAGGGGCGAGACATCGATGCCGGTTGTTTGGAATCCCAAGTCTGTTAGATGGCCTACGATACCTCGTCCCGCAATCTCATCGAATAGATCGGTTTTTAGTGCCCGTGGCGGTGTATCGCCTGATTGCTCATAAGCTCCCTTGATCCATCGATCGAGAAGAGCAATCTGGAGTCGGTCTGTGTATTCACGCCACAGTCGATCAGGCTGATTGTCCTTCCACTCCGAGCCTACTTCATCCCAGTAGTCACTTGTATGTGACTCGGAAAAACTCGGGGCTGTTGAGTCAAATGTTTGGGATGGTGAGGAGTCGTTTACCATTGGGAGCGAGCCTTATGCACCATCTCATTTGCGAAATTCTGCTGAATGGATCCAACCGAGCACATCGCCATAGGAATCTTTGCACTAGCACGAATTAGAGTGCGAGACTTGGAGTTGGTTTTGGAAACTGCGCTCAGATTGCGAATGGTACACTTTCTACCCACCGTTAAGTTGTGGGGCATGCGTTGGGGTTGCCGAGCGGGTAGCTTCTATTACATGGAAAAAAGTTGGCTTGCGAATAACGTGGATGGCTGCCTTGTAGGCGGGACCCAGCCATTTCAAGCGAGTTGGTGCAGTAAGTTCTTCAAGACGAAACCATGCGTCGAGTATGGAACGGGCGGGTTGCCGGTCCCGCAAGAATTTAGGGATCGCGTGGTAGTATACAATGTTTGGTACGCAGATTGGCGGGAATAGGAAGCCTTCATGGCGCAGAGTTACTTCTGGAATTTCACCGAGCATGGAGAGGTACTCCTGCGACGTACGGTGGATGAAGGGTGGTTCTACGTCGTTCTCGGGAAGTTCGATACGTTGCCGCACAGCACAGTTGTTGCGAATATGAAGTATTCCGCCTACGGCAAGGCTATCGACGCAGTATTTTAATGCGTTCTGTGCATCGTCGTCGTCAAGGCAGTTCAGGACACCGGAAAGGATCACAAGGTCGAAGGTACCCAAATCGAAGGGCGCGTCGAGGCCTTGGCGTTGAAAATGGACGTTGGATATCCCAGCTTCTTTAGCGGCGGAGCGAGCGCGATCAAGTAGGCTTTCCGCGATATCGATTCCGATTAATTCACTACATCGCGGAGCGATTTCAAGTGCAACGCGACCGACTCCGCAACCAACATCCAGCACCCTCGGGCGCTGGTTGCCGACAAGGGACGATAGTAGTTTTCGTTCCTGCGAGTCAATGTATGCAACATATCGCGAGTGTTCTGCAATCAGCGTGACTTCATTGCCGGGTAGATCATTCCTTTCACCACGCTGTTGCCAGTACGACGCATTTGCAGTGGTGCAGCTTTGTTTTTTGGTCATTTGCTACTTCGTCATGCATCCGACACGAAAAACACACACTTTACGGTAGTGTGGATCGTTCAAAATACGCTAGCGCATCCCGACCGTTGGCATCGAGTAAAATTTGTTGCTTGCACTCATCGATCATGCATCGTATTCCATCGGTAATTCATCGATGATACTTTCCCAGCACCAATGCATGAATGAGTCATCGTAACTATACTGGTTCAACGTTGCACCCTCAACGGATTACAAAGGTTTTTTATTCAAGAAATCTCCAGTTTGCGAAGGATTTGTACTATTCGGACTTGAGCCCTATCCTCTGAGAGGAGTTGCTTTTTGATCTACTTGAGTCGCATCCATATTGCAGCACTGTTTCCAAAAGATGGGCTGCCGAAGTAGGATCGATGTGTGGGGCATTTTTAAGTATGGCGTTGTGTGGTATCAAAGGCCAGAGTTGTGCTTTTGTCGCGAGACTG
>CAIJIZ010000246.1 GCA_903820735.1 uncultured Pirellula sp. | reverse complement strand
CCGCTTCACGAACCCTACGGTGCTGTTTGGTTATGGTTGCTGGTCGTAGGGTGCGGTGAAGCGGTCCGGCCGTTTATTTTTTCGGGCCCCATACCGACCATCCCCCGCGAATCGTTGTCACCGCGTACAACACCCGGACCGCGCAACCCACCTGCGCGCGCCGGTAAGTTTCGCGGTCCATTCTCGTAACAACGGTTATCGATGGATCTGGCCGTGTTCTGTTGTGCACGGTATCGCGTTGGGTTGACGGGACCGATTCACGAACCCTACGGAATTAGTCCAGTTCCATATTAATGAGGTTTCTGGGGATGCTGCTTCCCCAATCCTTGTGGTAATGCCCCATTCTGATGTACTTATGAATAGTGGAATAAGGCCAATTTGCTGGACGGAGTTGATATCCATGTTTTGTTGGGTTGTAATGGATATAGTCGAAATGGTTTTCTAAATCCTCTGTATCCCGAATCCAGTGCTCCCAAAATCGTGGTTGCCAGATTCCTCGGTTACCATTTTTCTTTTGCGATTCGGTTACCGGAACTTCGTATCCCCCGCTTGCGAGCCAAGCTTCGGTAAAACCATCTTTGATTCGTTTGATCCTTGTTGAGAAATCGTCTACGCCTTGAGGTAATGACCAGAGGCAATGGAAATGGTCTGGCAATAATACCGATGCGATATTTGTAAATGGTAACTCTGCCTGGACATCAAGCCAGGACTGTCGAAGCAAGTCGATTGCGACTTTCGATTTGAAAAATGGGTGCCGCTTGTAGGTGACTACTGTGAAAAAATAGGTTCCTCCAGGAACATAATAGCGCTTGTATTCCGACATGATCATCCCCTAACTCGAGTACTTGATTCATGTGTGCGGTCGAATTCTAACAAACAATTGCTCTTTCAAGTACGAAATGGTCGATTGTAGGGTGTGGTGAAGCGTTCCGGCCGGTAATCGTTTCGGGCCCCACACCCACCATCCCCCGCGAATTGTTTCGCCTCGTAGACGACCCGGACCGCGCAACCCACCTGCGCGCGATGGTACGTTTCGCGGTCCTTTATGGTAACAATGGTTGCGGATGGATCGGACCGTGTTCCATGGTGCATGGCATCGCAATGGGTTGACGGGACCGCTTCACGAACCCTACGGAACGCCCGCTACTTGCGTTATAGGTCTTGTTTGCCGATCGTAGGGTGTGGTGAAGCGGTCCACTCGGCTTAACTCCTGGATGCGATATGGTATAACTAAAGGTCAATTTCCTGGCTGAAGATGCCGTTTTTTGAGGATGTTCAAGGAGCTTAATTTGCAGATTTGGGTTGACGCCGATGCTTGTCCTGCGATCGTCAAGGAGTTGCTATTTCGTGCAGCCATACGGACCAAGACCATGCTGACGTTGGTTGCGAATCAGGGTTTGGCTGCTCCGCGATCGGAATTCATTACAGCTTTGCTTGTTCCTTCCGGAATGAACGTTGCTGACCGGAAAATCATTGAATTGGTTCAACCGGGCGATCTAGTCATCACTGCGGATATTCCTCTAGCAGCGGAAGTTGTCGCAAAGGATGCCCTCGCTCTCGATCCCCGAGGAGAGCTTTATACGAGCGCCAACGTAGGCCAAAGGCTGGCTGTGCGCAATCTGCTAGACGAGCTGCGAGGAGGAGGCCATGTCGGTGGCGGCCCTCCTAATTTCAGCCCCAAAGATTTAAAGGCTTTTGCCAACCAACTCGATCGCTGGCTGACAAAGGGGAAGAAGCCGTAACTACGTGTCGCCATGATGAGGAAATTTTCTTCACGTCTTCCATCGCTTGGTAGGAGATGGATACCCGTACTATAGCCGAAAGCAACGAGAAATAGCGATTGAGTGCTAAAGCTGGCTCAATGCATTTCGCTCTTTGGACCCACTTGGATATGATTCGGATAGGACTCATTCGATCGTTTCGGACGCATATTGGAAAATTCTAATATCAGCGTTGGCAACCTTTGTTTCTGGGAGAATCGCGATGCATTGGAGAATTCTATTGACGCTAATTGGTTCGACGTTTCTGTCAATTGGGCTAGGTTGGAACAATCAGCAAATTCAGGCTCAAACCCAAGCGGATACGCAAGGCTCCCTCCGGACTCTTCAAGGAACATTGATCACGATGATCTCCGACAAAGATGGGGTGCCGATGCGATTCTGGGCAAAGGACAATAGCTTTCGTGGGGAGACCGTTTCAGGAAAGAGAAAAATCATATCTATTCAGCGAGGCAATAAGTATTACACATACGTCCAGGGCAATACGAGGGGAGAGGTCGTTGAAGCGAAACGAGGGCTAGCTTCAATGGGGCTAATTCGACAGATCAACGACATCAAACGATTGGGAAAGAAAAACAATGCTGTGGAAATCGAAGGAGAAGCGTACGACGCTTTTATCTACGACGTAAATATGCCAGAGGAATCGGCGATTGTGTATTTGTCGAGGAAAACATCGTTGCCTCGGCTATGGATTAGTGTTATTCGAACTTCAGTGGATAAAGCAGAAGGTATTAGAATGATCTTTACGGATCTGAAAGCCAATCACGAGATTCCTGAAGAGATTTTCCAGCTCCCACCAGATGTCCAGTTCTCTACTGATGATTTGCGAAATGAAGTCGAAAAATGATTTAGGGAATCCCCTACAAAAGAGTACTGACCCAAAGGGGGATCCAATCCAACCATATACAGGCTACGATTGGGCGGTCACTAAAGCTTCGAACACCAGTCTGCGACTCGAAAATGGAAAATCAATCGTTCTTGAAGCTGCAGAAATCGTGAAACGAAGGGAGTCCAAGGAGGGGGCGATTCTCGTCGAGACGCCAACTTATCAAGGATAGATCGTTTTTCATGAATTCGTCCCCATGCAAGAAGCGGATGCTTTTTTCTCATCAAAGATCGATGCCGATCCTAATGATGCTGACGCCCTCCTTGGACGCGCAAGACTGATTCTTGCCTTTGGCCACATTGCGATAAATCCCGGGGGTTTGGGGGCAGAGCCACCAAGACGCCCAACCGTTGTCTGTTCGTTCAATCACTAAGCTAAACCTAACAACCGTTTACGCTACTTACGCTGGGCCAAAACAAACAGTTCGCCAAGGATGAACGATTTACTTCTTCATCCGCCTCTTGCTGATATACCCACCAATCCCCAATATCGTTGCCACCACCATCATGTTCGGTTCGGGGACAACCGCCGGGGATGAAGTAAGACTTACGACACGAAAACCGTAGCATTGGCAATCGTTGTCAGGGTATTCGGAGAACCGGAATGACGACGATAGGGAGTATGAAAATCCGTCGAACCAAGCGCCACCCCGGACCCCCCGTTGAGACGAACCGCTATTGTTGGCAAGATCGTCGGAGGTTTCTTCCCACTCATTAACATTTCCCCCGAGTCCCATTACTCCGTAGGGGCTAAGACCACCTGTTTGATTCACATTCGCTGGTCCCTGGCTGTACGATTGGTCGTAAACCGCAGTGCCTGCGATCATACCAATTGACACCGCGGTCGGATCCGTATCGCTACCGGACGGATAAATCCAATAGCCTGCTCCCCCGGGCTTGTTCGGATCGAAGTATGCGGCCTTGTACCATTCGTTACTGCTCGGTAACACGTATTTCGCCAAACTGTTACGGTACTGATTCGATGGGTCGTAGCCAGGGTCACTGATGTTCCACAATGCGATATTATCGTTCACGTCGCTGGTAAGGAAATTGTAAGCGGGTGCCTTTCCCGTGCTGGTGTTTAGCCAGTTTACGAAGCGTGCCGCTTGGTTCCAGGAAACTCCGGAAGCGGGTTTGTCAGGACCGTTACCTCCAAACGCACTCAAGTCAGCAAATGGGATTACCTGCGAATTCGGCGTACCGAAATTTGCGTTATACTTGGTTATCATATCTTGGTTGACTTCAAACTTACCAATGTCGTAGGTGTACCCCACGCTCCCAGCGGGATTCGGATCACTGGCCGCGTCGTTCGAATTGCCCGGATTGCCGATCGGCACAAACTCCATAGCGAAACTGTTGCTACCTGTACCAAAGGTCACGATTCCGGCATG
>CAIJIZ010000245.1 GCA_903820735.1 uncultured Pirellula sp. | reverse complement strand
TAGCGACCGCGCAACCCACCGGTCCGCGCATCAACCGACCACGCGTTCACTGTCGGCTCTGGTTTTCTTTGCGTCTTTGCGTGAGCCTTCTTACCCTCAACGCACGAACTCGTAGGTCCATGCTACCCTTTTTCCTGCGCGTGCAAGGTACGTTCCGCGGTCCCTTGGGGCTGGCGGCGTTTACGAAATGACGGATGTGGTTGATGCAATGAAGGTGGCTGCGATTGTGACCGGGACCGCTGCACATACCCTACGGGCGCGTGGACCTACTTAGCACGCAAGGCAGGAATAAATGGTGTGGGGATGGCTTGGCGTAGGGTGTGGTGAAGCGGTCGGCCGTTTCATTTCGAAACCACCGCAACAACCCAAGAGCAATCATTCAATACGCCACGTTCCAAGTACCGACCGCGCAACCCACCGGTCCGCGCATCAACCGACCACGCGTTCACTGTCGGCTCTGGTTTTCTTTGCGTCTTCGCGTCTTTGCGTGAGCCTTCATACCCATGCACCGCCTCCCGCATCGATGCGGTTTTCCCGGGTGAACGAGCTAACAACGAAAAGGCTGCTGTTTAGCTGCCCGTTTCGCTGCGTATCGAACCTGGATAAGTTGAGCGATAACTACTTCCTGACCTTGCGCCGGGCCCGATAAGCCATACCTAGGGCACCTAACCCAAAGATCGCCATCGAGGACGGTTCAGGGACAGTGCCGGGAGAAAAGGCACCACTGAACGTCCCAACTCCAACCTGACCGTTTTCAAGAACGAGATCTCCCGCCGTTGTCGTTAACGTGGGAGTCAGCGCGAATAGATCACCTGAAACGGTCGAAATACCTGAAACGGTAGAAGCATCACCCAAAACAGCAATGCCGAATATCGCATCAGGACTGACCTGGTAACCAAATCCTCCATAAGCGAAGTCTTCATCCAAATAGAATAGCCAAGGTCCAAAGTTCACGGTGGTTATCTGAAACGGAGAAAACCCATCAATGGTCATGGTACTAACCGCTGGCTGGGACAGCAAAGGGGAACCAGTCAAGGTTCCGTCGACGAAGTCCTTAGGGTCTGCATTGGCCGTAATCGTAAAATTAGCGCCCGAAAAAGAAGTTCCATTTAAAGAGCCATCAATCGTGCCACCAGCTAATGTGTAAGTAACAATCCCCGCTTGTGCAGAGGCAATCATCGCAAGACAACACAACAAGAAAAACGAAAGCAATCGAACATTCATAACAACACCTCTCCAAAAAATCGCGTAGAGATCGATCAACACGCCTTATTGGCAAGCAATGCAAATTTCGTGAATCAAACCAGCCAAATACGAACTGCGATCCATCGATTTCCGATTTGCAACCTGGAGGCCCATCGCATCCATCCGGAACGTAAATGGGCGGTTACGCTTGCTGCGAAAAAGACCGTCCACCTTTAGGTATAAATCGATCGAAGCCAACAAAACTGACAAAAATCCGGAAAGAATCCGGTTGCAATTCCTGTATCTCGCATTTTGACGCCGATTGCATCCACCTAAGAATTGACCGAACTGTGCAACCAAAGGATCTCCGATACGAGGATCCCATAATAGGTCGCAACCAATTACATTTAGGATCCATGGGGGGCGTTGCGATCCCGGAACATACCATCCGAGGCCACCGATGAAGTTCATCAAGAATAGCGATTGAGAGCGCCTGCAGTCATTCAAACGTACGAGCATTGGGGGCAGGGCCGATTTAGCGCTTGGCCCAAGAAGATTTCACGAAACCGCTGGCTTCACGCGACCCGCAAATCAGCGTCAGCACTCGGTATGAAGGTAAGGAAAACGACCTGACTTCTTACCTAGCCATACGGTACAGCATGCACCCTTGCCAATCCTCAAGACGTAAAAAAACCCAGCGATTTGCTGGGTTCTGATGGTAATCGAGTTACCTTGAGGGCTATCCAAGTGACCCCGACGGGAGTCGAACCCGTGTTACCGCCGTGAAAGGGCGATGTCCTAGGCCTCTAGACGACGGGGCCAGTCAGTTTGGATGCGAAAGTGTACGTTTCATTGCGTGTCTGTCAAGCGGAATTCAACAACGAATCGCTTGACCCTAACCGACACTTCCCCCACCCCTTACTTCGACTCTTCCTGGGCCGCTTCTGTATCGTCTTCTTCACAAGCCCGCACAATCGCGTCATAAATTTCTCGCCGGTGAACCGGCACTTCCTTCGGAGCCTCCACACCCAAGCGCACCTTGTCGCCCCGGATCTCAACGACAACAATGGTAATCTCGTTGTTGATGACGATGCTCTCGTTCTTCTTTCGTGATAATACTAGCATGACTTCCTATCCTCAATTCCTTCTTGTGTTCCCGTTCCTGGGCCCTTCCAATTCGCTTTCCTAACTCAATTGTCGCTACAATCATCGCTGTAAGTCGCGTATTCCTAATACCCTGCGATCTACCTGAATCATTCAACTCTAAATCCATCCACCCCGTAGTCAAGAAAAACAAAAGATTGTCAAGCTGAATTTCTGAGAAATTCTTGGCCTGACCGCACGGTTTTCCTAACCGTCATCTCCCTCGCAAACCTCACTTGCAACCACCGATGAATTCCACAAAAAACAGTTTGTCGGTACCAGCCCCGAACTCCTTCCTCCCACCAAACCACTCGGGACTGCCGAACCATTCGGGCCAACTGAACTCCTCAGGAACGCCGAACCACCCGGGCGGCAATCTTCGAAACACCCCCGCCAAACTCCCTTGGCTTGAAAACTTCTGGCTCGATGCCCTCGGGGTTCTCGCGGTTCTTTTCCTCGTCGCCGGCGAACCACTTCCGGCTGTAAACGAACCTCATTACTGGACAAAAGCCAAGCATTTTTGGGATTCCGGCTTCGGCCAAGGGGATATCTTCTTGGAATCCGGCAACGCGCATTGGCTCTTCTACGCGACCTTCGGACTGCTGACCCAGTCCCTTCCTCTCCCCCTTGCGGTCTGGACCGGACGATGGATTCTCTGGATCGCCCTAGCCCTCGGCTGGACTTCAATGATGCACGGCTTCTTTCGAAAGCCGACCGATGCAATTGCACCCTTCGGCTCCGACCCCCTTTCCAACAACCCTGCTCGACCAACCTCTCAGACCTACACTTACCCCCAATCGATCCCTTTAATCGGCACCCTCTCGGTCATGCTCTGGCTCGCTGGCATGTTCTGGGGACACTTAGCGGGAGAATGGGTCGCCGGGGGAGCAGAAGCAAAAGTAGCGGCTTACGCCCTGATTTTTTTCTCGTTCGGATTTTTCTTCCGAGAACGATGGACGATCGGCTGGCTTTACCTGGGGATCGCTTGCGCTTTCCACGTAATCACGGGCTTGTGGGTCTTCCTCGGTTCACTTCTTATCTGCGCTGTTTTGGAATACCAAGCAAGCGGCTCAAAACAAAGCTGGAGTGCGATCCTTCGGGAATGTTGGCTGAAACAAGGCTGGGGAATTATGCTCGCGACCCTCGGGCTCATCATCGGTGCGATCCCTCCGCTAGTGCTCGACTGGGGGGTTCCAACCGGAATCACCACCCAAGCGGCACTGATACAAGTCTACGGCCGACTCGGCCATCACCTTGCTCCAACTCAGTTTTCCGCTGTGCGCTGGCAAGCTTTCTCCGTACTGCTTGCCATCACCGCAGTCCTGATAGCCTTGTGCATCGCCGCGAATCGGTCGAGAAACCCAAGCAAAAACCGCAAGCCCAACGCAGAGGCGGCTTGGCCGACCGGTCTAAAATGGCTTGTAGGACATGGAATTTTCGCGCTCGCAGTAGCCGCAGTGGCTTGTGTGATCGATTGGGGTGGCAGCGGGTTGAGTCGCGATGTGGTCGCAAAAATCTTGAAGTACTATTGGTTTCGCTGGAACGACGTCGCCATGCCGATGGCCGCAATGGGTGCAGGTTTGTGGTTAACGACTTCGCTGCGATCGGAGAATTTGCAGCGAGGAGCGTTTCTTGCCATGATCTTGATCGGTGGAAACCTTGTTTGGCAAAAAACCACGGAGCATCAATCCAGTTGGGTCGGGGCTGGTGAGAAATCGCGGTTGCTCAACAAATCCGACTCGATCGAAGAGCAGACTCAAGAGCTTGCCGATTGGCTCGCCGTTTGCGAATTCGTTCGGGAGCAGACCGACGCGTCGGCTCTGTGGCTTACTCCTCGCAACCAGCAGACATTTAAATGGCATACCGGACGCGGCGAAGTCGCGGCTTGGAAAGACATGCCGCAAGATGCGGCTTCGGTCGTAGAGTGGTCCCGGCGGCTTGTCGACGCCTACCCACTCGACCCCGAACGGAAACTTGTCCCTTGGTCCACCGAGAAAATAATGGAGCTACATCAACACTATGGATTTCGCTACGTATTGATCGATAGGAGAGTTCGAGGACAATCCCCACCGCTGTTACCGCTGCTGTATCCTCGTTCGGACGAAGAAAACGCAACGTTTAGTGTTTTCGAGATCCCGAATTACGACCGAGTACTTTCTGCCTTCCCATCGGACTGACGCTTGAACAAGAAACGACCACAACCCACCCCGGGCTCGAAACCCGCCGCTTCTAAGTCAGCGGCCCCAAAATCGGCAGCCCCGAAGTCAGCAGCATCGAAGAGCCCTTCGGCGCCCGGAGCGAGTTTCAAGAGCATTGCGGAGAACCGGCGTGCGAAGCACCAGTATGAGATTCTCGATTCGGTCGAGTGCGGCATGGTGCTTCACGGCAGCGAAGTAAAAAGCTTGCGAAATGGCAGGTGCAGCATTGAGGAGGCTTACGCGCGATTCAAAGACGGCGAACTGTGGCTTGTCGATTGCGAGATCGACGAATATCGCAACGCAACGTTTTGGAATCATCCTGCCAAGCGGATGCGCAAGCTGCTGCTTCATCGCCGAGAGCTAGATCGTTTTGCGGGGCGGGCGAAGGAACGGGGGCTGACGCTCATACCGCTGCGGGTGTATTTTACCGATCGGGCGGTGGCGAAATGCGTCATTGCGTTGTGCAAGGGGCGCAAGTTGCACGACAAGCGCGAGGTGCTGAAGAAGGCTGATGCGAGGCGAGAGATCGATCGTGCGATGAAGAACCGCCAACGGAGGACATAGCAAATGGCCAAGGAACTCACAGGGAAGCTGCTTGAAATCCGGGATTTGAAAAAATCCTACACCGAACCCACGGGCGGCGTGCTACCGATCCTAGATATCCCCTATTTCGCGATGGATCGCTCAGAGCAAGTGGTTTTGCGAGGGGAAAGTGGTGGTGGGAAGACAACGTTGCTGCATGTGATTTCCGGTTTAGTGCCAGCGGAGAGTGGCTCGATTCAGCTTGAAGGAGTCGAATTATCAGGGTTTTCCGAGGCGAAGCGAGATCGGATCCGCGCCGCGAAGCTTGGGTATGTGTTCCAGACGTTTAACTTGTTGCCCGCATTTACGGCATTGGAGAACGTTCGGCTGGGGATGAGTTTTGCGGGGAAGAAGATTGATCGCGAGCGCGCGAAAGATTTGCTTGAGCGGGTGGGTTTAGCGGATCGGATGCATTATTTACCTGGTCAGATGTCGGTTGGGCAGCAGCAAAGGGTTTCAGTCGCCAGGGCGTTGGCCAATCGCCCGATACTGTTGCTTGCCGATGAGCCGACGGCGAATGTCGATCCGGCGAATCAAGATCGCATCATCGAATTGATAGCCAGGAGTTGTGAGGAAGAGTCCGTTGGGTTGTTGCTCGTCACCCATTCCGATGCAGTAGCAAGTCGATTTTCGCGAGTCGAGCGGCTTGAGAAGATAAATCAGGCGACGGGTAATCAGGCAACGGGGTTCCGTGGGTTATCAGCAGGTGTTGGAGGTGTTCGATGAATTTGTTTTCGATTGCGCTGAGGAATTTGAAGTATCGAAAATTAGCATCGTTCTTAACTGCTTTATCGATGGCTTTGGGAGTGGCGCTTGTTGTGTTGGTGTTAACGATCTCTGGGGTGATAGAGAAATCCCTCGAGCGGACCAGCAACGTCGGCTACAACTTGATCATCGGATCGAAGGGCAGTCCGTTGCAATTGGTGTTCAACACCGTGTTTTTCTTGAGCAAACCCGTCGAGAACATCCCTTACTCGTACTACATGGAGTACTTGCCTGGTGAGGGGCGACAGCAGGAGTTAGCCAGGATTGGGGGGGAGATTAAAGAGCCCGAGCGAAGTGGTTTGTATTCGTTTTTGATGAAGGGGGGGTTTGCCATCCCGTTGTGCATGGGGGATTACGTCGATCAGTATCGATGCATCGCGACCACCCCCGCTTACTTTGAATTGCTTAAGCATGGGGATCGCAACGACCAAGATTACGTTTTTTCTCAGGGGCGTAATTTCGTCGATTACTCTGAGGAAAACGGGTATTTCGAAGCGGTGGTAGGTTCGCAGGTAGCGAACACATTGGGATTAAAGATCGGGCAAGAGATCTTCGCTTCGCATGGAGCCGAGAGTGGGGAATCGCATGGACAGGGGTTTCGGGTGGTGGGGATTCTAGGCCCGACGGGGACCCCGAACGACCGGGGGGCGTTTGTTAATATCGAAGGCTTTTACTTGTTAGAGGGGCACGTAGCGCCCGATCGCGACGAGGAGTCGGGGTTAGAGAAAGCAGGAACGGCGAAGGGTCCGGAGCGAGAGGGGGTCAAATCGCGGGTGAGGTTGCCGGTGGAGAAGCGGGAGGTGACCGCGATATTGCTTAAACCCAATGGTTTTGCGGCGATAGGTTTAGAAAAGCAGGTTAACAAGACCAAGTTTGCGCAGGCCGTCTCACCGATCGCGCAGATCGAAGGTTTGTTGGGGATATTCGTCAGGCCGCTGCGGTGGGCTTTGTTAGCTTTGACGAGTTTGGTCGTGATTGTCAGTGCGATCAGCATATTGGTAAGCATTTACAACAGCATGAACGAGCGGAAGAAGGACATAGCCGTGATGCGTGCGTTGGGGGCATCGCGAGACCACATCACCGCCATTATTTTGCTTGAGTCATTGCTCATCGCCCTCGCCGGAGGGCTTATTGGCTGGCTCATCGGACATGGGCTTGGCCCGTTGAGCAATCCATGGACGATGCCGGCGACGGGGGTAAAGATAGATTGGTTTGCAGTTCAATCCCAGTGGGAGTGGTGGATCGTACCCGGGTTGATATTGGTTGGGACCCTTGCGGGAGTCATTCCAGCCGTGTCAGCCTATCGCACTCCGGTAGCAAAATCTTTGTAGGCGTCTGCGAGCAAGGTGTTTGAGTGTAATTCCAGCGAATGCGTTGGGAATCGACCCATTACCGAAGCAAGGAACACAGACTTGCGAGGGGCGAGTCGGCAGGAAACATCGAGAAAAAAGAGCTCATCGACTAAAGTTCGGAGGGCGGATTGGACGATCACTGGCGGGCCACTGGAAGGGTAGAGCAAACGAATTTCAAATTTCCGTTTGACACGGTAAAATGAATCGATAAACTTTCCCATCCATTTTGGCACCGCGATGGTTGATCGAAATGGGCTTCGCGCCCGTAGCTCAGTTGGTTAGAGCGCGTCGCTGATAACGACGAGGTCCGTGGTTCGAATCCACGCGGGCGCATTGGATGGAAGAGTTAGCAACCGAGGGAACTTGGGAGTTAACAGATGAGGATTCGGGGGTGTAGCTCAGTTGGGAGAGCATCTGCTTTGCAAGCAGAGGGTCATGGGTTCAAGTCCCTTCACCTCCACTGGAAAATGATTTTTAAGATTTTCAAAAAAGGGCCTTGCGTCCGACACGAAAATCGAGATCATTCTCCTCCCTGACAGAAACGAACGCGACGCAAAGCGAAAGCGATGCAAGCGAGAGTGGAAGTCGGGGTGGTTCGAAAGACGGATAGTTGCGGAAACACGACAGCCAGCGGAAAGCGGCGGTGAGGAAGCGACAGGAAGTGGTTCGAACGACGAAAAGTCAAAAGCAAAAAATTGCGATTGACGAAGCCGAGTCGGTGGCGTAGAATTCCGACCCCGCTGAAAGACAAGCCGACGCGATCGCAAGATTGAATCGGCAGTTTGTTCAGCGAAACAAAAGATCTTTGACAATATGGTGGATTGGTAGATGGCATCTAGAAGCATGCTGATTTCGAAAGAAATCACGTGTGCAACTACAATGTTTGAATCCGGTTTTGTGATACTTCGATGAAGTTCTAGTTTAATTGCTAGAGGGAAGTCGAGGGGTTCTAACTGATTCGAACGAGCGTGAATAGAGAAGCGAATTGGAGGTTAACAATGAATCTGATGCGAGCTCGCAAGGGCGAAGATTAGGTTTGAGGTTGAGATTCCGATGGTCAAGTTACTAAGGGCGCACGGGGGATGCCTTGGCATTGAGAGGCGATGAAGAGCGTGGAAGTCTGCGATAAGCTTGGGGGAATCGACAAACAGGTGATGATCCCGAGATGCTCGAATTAGCTTGTACTGAATTCATAGGTACAAGTGGCCAACCCAGGGAAGTGAAACATCTAAGTACCTGGTGGAAAAGAAAGAAAAATCGATTCCGTAAGTAGCGGCGAGCGAAAGCGGAAGAGCCCAAACCGAGGGGGTTTCCTCTTCGGGGTTGTAGGGCCACTCACATGGGAGTTACAAAGCGGCAGCTAGCTGAACAGTTTGGAAAGACTGACCATAGACGGTGACAGTCCGGTAAGCGAAAGTTGAGCGCCTCCTGAGTGGTACCTGAGTAGGACCATGCACGTGAAACGTGGTCTGAATCTACGGGGACCATCCCGTAAGGCTAAATACTCCTCAATGACCAATAGTAAACTAAGTACAGCGATGGAAAGGTGAGAAGAACCCCTGTTAGGGGAGGAACGTGAACCTGAAACCGTGTGCTTACAAGCGGTCGGAGCACTATAAGAAGTGTGACGGCGTGCCTTTTGCAAAATGATCCGGCGAGTTAGCGTTTGCAGCGGGTTAAGGCTCTACGGGCCGTAGCCATAGGGAAACCGAGTCTGAATAGGGCGTTATTGTTGCGGGCGCTAGGCGCGAAACTGTGTGATCTACCCATGGACAGGTTGAAGCGCGGGTTAAACTGCGTGGAGGACCGAACTCATTTGGGTTGAAAACCGATGGGATGATCTGTGGGGAGGAGTGAAAGTCTAATCAAACACAGAGATAGCTCGTTCTCTCCGAAATATTTTGAGGGATAGCCTCGAGCCACTATGCAGCGGGGGTAGAGAGACTGAATCGGACGGGGGCCCTTCCTTGGGTACCTCGCCGAACCAAACTCCGAATACCGTTGTAACTATCTCGGGAGTCAGTCTGCGGGGGATAAGCTCCGTGGTCAAGAGGGAAACAACCCAGATCGTCGGCTAAGGTCCCAAAGTTCTATTCAGTCACTAAGGAAGTTGAATCTCTGTGACAGCCAGGATGTTGGCTTAGAAGCAGCCACCATTTAAAAAGTGCGTAATAGCTTACTGGTCGAGAGGTTCTGCGCCGATAATGAACGGGAGTAAATAGAACACCGAAGCCGCGGGATGCAGTAATGCATCGGTAGGAGAGCGCTGATGGGGAGATACAAGACGTACCGTGAGGAGCGTTGTCGGCCCCATCAGGTGATTATGCCGGAATGAGTAACGATTAAGCAGGTGAGAATCCTGCTCGCCGAATACCTAAGGTTTCCTGGGCAAGGTAAATCCGCCCAGGGTTAGCCGGTACCTTAGTCGAGGCCGAAAGGCGTAGACGATGGATGGACGGTTAATATTCCGTTGCCAATCTTGTGAAGCGATGGAGGGACGGCGTCCGGAGATTCAGCAGTACGACTAGAAATGTCTGTTGGCTCTGACGAGGCGTCTGGTAGGCAAATCCGCCAGACATTAGCCAAGACAGAGTCACGAGGGCACTTAAGATCCCGAAGTGAATGGAAGGACGTCCAAGAAAAACTTCTAAGCGTTAAAGCAAGGTTGACCGTACTAAAACTGACACAGGTAGGTAAGAAGAGAATTCTAAGGCGCTCGGGAGAACGGTGGTTAAGGAACTCTGCAAAATGGCCCTGTAAGTTCGCGATAAAGGGCGCCTGAGCAATCAGGCCACAGAAAATCGGCACCAGCGACTGTTTATCAAAAACACAGGACTCTGCGAACTCGTAAGAGGATGTATAGAGTCTGACGCCTGCCCGGTGCTGGTAGGTTAAGGAAGAGGGTTAGCAGCAATGCGAAGCTCGCAACCGAAGCCCCAGTAAACGGCGGCCCTAACTATGAGGGTCCTAAGGTAGCGAAGTTCCTTGTCGGGTAAGTTCCGACCTGCATGAAAGGCGTAACGACTGGTGCACTGTCTCAACCACCGACCCGGTGAAATTGTAGTTGTGGTGAAGATGCCACATACCCGCGGCTAGACGGAAAGACCCCATGAACCTTCACTGTAGGCTGATATTGGGTTGAGGTATGTTCTGTGCAGAATAGTTGGGAGGCTTTGAACTGGGGACGCTAGTCTTCAGGGAGCCATCGTTGAGATACCAGCCTGGATATGCTTTAATTCTAACTTTGTCCCGTGAATCCGGGCTTAGAACAGTGTCAGTTGGGCAGTTTGACTGGGGCGGTCTCCTCCTAAAGAGTAACGGAGGAGCGCAATGGTACACTCAGCCTGGTCGGCAATCAGGCAAAGAGCGTAAAGGTAGAAGTGTGCTTGACTGCGAGACAAATAAGTCGAGCAGGTACGAAAGTAGGCCTTAGTGATCCGGTGATTCCGAATGGAAGGGTCATCGCTCATCAGATAAAAGGTACTCTGGGGATAACAGGCTTATCGCCACCGAGCGTCCACAGCGGCGTGGCGGTTTGGCACCTCGATGTCGGCTCATCGCATCCTGGGGGTGAAGAAGCTCCCAAGGGTTTGGCTGTTCGCCAATGAAAGCGGTACGTGAGCTGGGTTCAGACCGTCGTGAGACAGGTCGGTCCCTATCTACCGTGGGCGTACGAAACTTGAGAAGGGTCAACCTTAGTACGAGAGGATTTGGTTGGACATAGCTCTGGTGTCCCAGTTGTCACGCTAGTGGCACGGCTGGATAGCTAACTATGGAAAGGATAAACGCTGAAAGCATCTAAGCGTGAAGCCCTCTTCAAGACTAGGTTTCGTAGCGTATGCGAAAGTCCCCTGGTAGACCACCAGGTTGATAGGCTGGATGTGTAAGCACCGTAAGGTGTTCAGCTTACCAGTACTAACGGACGAACGCTTGACCATCGGTATCTTGCTCTCAAACCAACGCTTGCATAAAGCGGTTTGTTAGTCCACGATTCTTTATTCACGGCCTTTAAGGCAATGCCATTACCAATCCACATGGGCTCAAGTATCCTACCGGGTACTTGAGTCTCTCCCGGTGACTATATCAGAAAGGATCACCTGTTCCCATTCCGAACACAGTAGTTAAGCTTTCTGAGCCGATGATAGTGCATACCAGTGCGAAAGTAGGTATCGCCGGTTTTTAAAAACCCCCCTTGGATTTATCCAATGGGGGTTTTTTCGTTTTCCGATTTGTTATATACTCCTGTCGCCCCTAAGCTACATACTTACTTTTCTTCCACCGCTCTCCACACGACTTCCAATCGCGCTCGTCACCCACGACAACTGCTCCAGATCACTTCAAGATACCGGGTTTCGCAAGTTGTTCGTTGAGATCTGCCGCAACATGACTCTCTCTCTCTGTGGCGTCATGTCAAGTCGATACGCTATTCACCCATACGTCTGAACTGTATACCATTGTTTACATGGTGATTATTACCAGTCCCTGATCGGGCGAATGCTTACCCGATCCTAATGAATTCCCTCGGCAGGCGCTACTATCTCTCTGGTGGCTCTGTCGTTGGATGTCCCTTTTTAATCTGGATATTGAAATGTTGAAATCCTCCACACGTACCCGTTCAAAATCCCATTTTCGTCGTGCTTTGCACATCGAAGCTCTCGAGACACGGTCATTAATGGCTGCCGAGATCTTCGGGACGCTGTATGCTGATAACGATCGCTCCGGCGGGAAAACCGGGCCAGACGATACGCTTGAGGGTTGGCGCGTGTATATCGATGCAAACCGTAACGGGGCGTACGATACGGGTGAAAAAACGAGCTTGACGAATGCCGACGGGGACTATTCCATCACTGGATTGCTCGGTGGTACCTATCCTGTTGCTGTTCAATTGAAACCAGGTTGGATTCCAACAACTCCAGCGGAGCGGAATGTCGCGGTTCAAACGAACAAAACCACGCGACAGAATTACTTCGTTTTCGCTGGTGGTGATCTTACTGGGACTGTTTGGAGTGATTTTGGTGATGATGGGACTCGCGATACCGATCCGGAAACTGGCGGTTTCTCAGATCCAGGGTTGGCTGGTTGGACGGTTTACCTCGATCGCAACGGCAATTCGATTCTGGATACCACCGAACCACGAACAACGACGGATTCCAGCGGATTCTACAAATTTGCAAATTTGAATCCTGACGCCTACGAAGTTCGCGAGATTCTGCCTGCTGGCTGGTCCCCCACTAGGCAGCATAGTGACAGTTATGGTGTCGACATTCTCCCATTGCAGGTTACCGTTCAAGATTTCGGGAACTTCAGTGAAGCGAACGGCGCGATTCAAGGAATCGTTTTCAATGATGTGAACCTTGATACGATCCATAATCGAAACCCGATCACCGGGGATTTCACCGAGCCGGGGCTACTTGGTTTCCGTGTCTTCCTCGATTCCAATGCGAACCAGTTGTTTGAGGAAGGTGAGTTATTCGTTTACACCGATTCCGATGGTGAATTTGTTTTTGGGTCCGTACCTATTGGCAACTATGACGTGGTCGTGGAATTGCTTGATCGATGGGATCCGACTCCGGGCACTACCATCATCGATTCGATCACTGTTCTAGGTGGGGATACAACGGTCACGAAAGATTTCTCGTTGTTCACCATTTTGCCAGGCGCGATCGGCGGATTGATTTGGAGCGATACGAATCGCAATGGTATTCGCGATTTCAATACTTTGACCGGGACGTTTATCGATCCAGTTCTTTCCGGTTGGAGTGTTTTCGTCGATTTGAATCGCAATAGTGTTTTCGATACCGGTGAGCCTAGGACCACAACGGGAGCGAACGGTCGATATTTCTTTGGCAATCTCCAAGTGGGGACCTATCTCGTTCAGGAACTCCTTCCTACTGGATGGGAGTTGGCTCCGACCTTTACCGACGTTCACTCGGTCGTAGTTAATTCCGGTTTGACCACCAACGCACCAGATTTTGCCAACGTAGATGCGACGGCTTTTGCTCCAGGCTCGATCGCTGGTGACGTATGGGACGACAAGAACGGAAATGGTGTTCGCGAAGCTGGTGACACCGGCATGGTAGGCTGGAGCGTCTACATCGACGCAAACTCCAACGGTTCATACGACACGGGAGAAGTACAAACTACTACCGGAGCGACAGGCTCGTACTTGTTTAATTCCGTCAATCCGGGATCGGTTACGGTCCGCGTGATTCCTCAAGCTGGTTGGACACCGACCGCTCCGATCACCAACAGTCGAACCATTACCCTCCGCGGTAGCCAAAATTTAACCGGCATTCTTTTCGGCCAGTACCAGCGACAGGAGTCGGGAATCACGGGTACGGTGTTTGCCGACAAGAATAAAGATGGAATTCGCAATGCCGATGAACCAGGCTTGGCCAGTACCACGGTGTACTTGGACCTTAACAACAACGCGGTGCTCGATGCTGGCGAACCATCGTTGCTGACATCGTCGGACTTGTTCTACACCCCGGCGGTCAATGAAGCTGGGACCTATGCTTTTACACACCTTGCAGCTGGCAATTATGTGGTCCGCATGGTTTTACCCGATACGCTCAGTGCGACTCCGGCTGAACAATTGGTGCACAGTGTAACCGTTGCAACCGCACAGAGGGTCGACAACGTCAACACCGCAGGTGTCTACCGCACAGCGCAAATTCGGGGAACGAAGTTCGTCGATGCGAACCGAAATTTGCTTCGTGACACCGACGAGAGCCCGATTACCGGCGCGACAGTATTCGTCGACATCGATCGCGATGACATTCTCGATGATGGGGAGCCGATCTGTATTACCGGTAGCGACGGTTCGTATACCTTCATCGATATGCAACCGGGCAGCTACATCGTTCGTTCGGTCCCTGGAACCGGTTATTCTCGTTCCTCTCCGAATACCGTAGGTGGAACGATTTGGCCTACGGGTACCAGTAATCCAGCCACTGGATTGGTTACTCCTAGTTCGATTACAGCCACCTTGGCAACTGGACAGAGCCACCGTCAGAATGTTTCGCTGACTTTGCCTGACACCGGCAGTCTGACAAACATGGTCGACGTGTTCTTGCTCTTCGACGATACCGGAAGCTTTGTGAGCAACAGTCCGATCGTCCGCGGCGCGTTCCCGGATATCATGACTTCGTTGCAAACTGCATCTCCTGGCACCGACTTTGGATTCGGGGTTGGCCGATTCGAGGAATATGCGAACTTCGCAGCGGAGTACGCCACCGGACGACCTTTTATTCTCAATCAGCCCATCGTCGCTTCTTCGACCACGGGATATGTCGGAGCGATCCAATCGGCGCTTAATCGAACGACACCCGGCTATGGTGGAGACGGTCCAGAGACGGACATCGAAGCCCTTTATCAGTTGGTAACCGGTCGCGGATTTGACGGGAACAACAATGGAACGATGCAAGATAGTGGACCGGCTGGATTGGCGTCGACCCAATTGACCCCGGGTACCAGTGGCGACGTACCGGCCTTCGCATCCTTTGTGCCAGATTCTGCAAATGGCGTGTTACCTGCTGCGGGGAACATCGGTGGAGCCGGTTTCCGTTATGGTGCTTTGCCGATCGTGTTGCTCGCAACCGACATCGGTGTGGCTTATCAACCCAAGGGCGAAGTCAACATCTCGGGCGCTGGTGGTACATCGTTACCCGTCGGACGCTTAACTCAAACCTCACGTCCTACGACACCTTTTAATTCGGGTGCAGGTTTACAAGAAACCGTAACTGCGCTAAATGCTTTAGGTGCATTGGTCATCGGCTTGGGTACCAACCCAGATGCTACCTTCGACCCACGTCAACAACTCGAATCGCTCTCGATCTTGACCGGTGCTGTCAACCGATCGGACACCACAATTGCAAACGGCACGACGAATCCAATCGCTCCAGGAGATCCGCTGTACTTCCAAATCGCTACAGGCTTTGCCTCCAGCGTGGCGAACGGGATTACCCAAGCGATTCAAAATGCCGTTGCAAATGTCGCGGTGGACATCGATGTTCGTGCATCCGATCCAAACGTTCGGATCATCAACCACACCGGGATAATTCCTGCGGTAGGTTCTGGGATGACATCAACCTTTGACATAGAGTTCATTGGCGATGGTCGTCCTCACCGATTTGATTTGCAATTTGTTCGAGCGGGAACATCGGTAGTCATCGGGTCGATCCCGGTTGTGTTTGGCACGCCTGTTACGGGTGACAACTACCATTACGATGAACTGGAAGACGGAGAATACGAAATCGGTGATGATTTTGGAGACTACGATTCCTCATCGTCTCCGAACGGTGCTCCATCGTTTGTTCCTGGAGCCAACGTTTCGGTAGCTGAAGATTCCGGCGCGCAGAGCATCACCGGTTGGGCAACAAACATCAGCCCAGGACCGGAGAGCGAATCAGGACAAACGGTTCAGTTTATTACTACAACCTCTACCCCAGAACTTTTCTCGGCAGTACCTACCATCAGCCCAACGGGC
>CAIJIZ010000244.1 GCA_903820735.1 uncultured Pirellula sp. | reverse complement strand
TGAACTCGATCGCGGGGGGATGGGGGTTGTTTATCGAGCGAGGCACTTGAAGCTCGATCGGATCGTCGCGTTGAAGATTATCCGATCGGGGGAGCTGGCCGATGAGTTGGAGGTGATGAGATTTCTTGGCGAATCGAAGGCGGCGGCGAGGTTGGTTCACCCGGGGATTATTCCGATTTACGAAGTTGGACAGCGTGGCGCTTTGTTGTACTACACGATGCCGTTGATCGAAGGCAGGACGCTTGGGCGCGAAGCAACGGACAGGGAACTTGGTGTCCGCGAGTCGGTTCAGATCGTGTTGCAGCTTGCACATGCAATGGAGTATGCACATCAGCGTGGAGTGATCCACCGTGACTTGAAGCCTACCAATGTATTGATCGACCAACAACAGCATGTGGTCATTATCGATTTTGGTTTAGCGAAATTGGTCCAGCATGGAGTTGAGGATGGCAATGCCGAGGTGGTCGGCACTCCTGCATACATGGCCCCCGAGCGTGTGAATCCGACGAAGTCTAGTCAGGTACGTTTGGAGACGGATATCGCAAGTGACGTTTATGCATTGGGGGCAATTTTCTATTACTTGCTAACTAAGCGTCCTCCGTTTGTCGGATCGAGCCCCTTAGACGTTTTGATCCAAGTTCGCGATCGCGAACCGTTATCCCCTTCGACGTGGAATCGCAATGTTGTGACGGAGTTGGATGCGATCTGCGGGATGGCGATGGACAAAGACCCCATGCAACGCTATCAGTCAGCTCAAGCTTTAGCTGATGATTTGCAACGTTGGTTATCCGGCATTCCCGTAACGATTCGTTCAAAATCGTGGACGATGCGTTGGAATCATGCATGGCGCAAGTTTCCAGGCTTGATTTCACATGTCATTGCGATTGCATCGGTCATATCGATCGTTGCACTCTCGCATGCTATAGGACTATCTCAATCGAACGCGCTACTGCAGTTCGGTACGCTTGGCGCTTGGTTGCTGTGCTGCTTTCCACTCCAGCGTTTAACATACCACGCGAAGTATTGGTGGCTCTTCGGTAGCCTATGGGGCATTCTCGACGTGGCTTGTACCACCATGCTTATTGCGAACGCTGAGTCCCCTCGTGGACCGCTATTGATCGCCTACCCGATGCTGCTTGCAGCAAGCGCTTTGTTTTACCGTACCCGGATGGTGCTCGGTATGTACCTGTTGAGCTTGCTCGGGTTGGTGTTCCTGCCTTGGTATACACAAGACCCATCGATTTCTCGTTGGGATTTCCAAGCGATCTTTGGGATCGGTTTGGCGGTTTTGGGAATCATTTTGATAAGCATGATCAGTCGCATACGAGCCATGTATGCAACAAGTTTGCGGTAATACTCATCGGATTAGGAACTCTGACATGTTTGACTTCTGGATCGCCGCCGTACTGATTTGGCTGGTTGTTAGCGCAATAGGGTATCTGTTCTGGCGATTCTTGGGGTGGCTCTTTGGACTCGCAACACGTCACACTTGTGAGCACTGTGGTCGACAATTGACGCGCAACTGGTCGTGTATTGCTTGCGAGACGCCCAAGCTGGTAGCGGCTTCCTCTCCGACTCCCTCTTTGGCTCCCGTTCCTGTTCCTGCTCCCGCTGATAGGTCGCTGAAAAGCGACTTGCAATCTGCACAACGACTAATGGAATATGGGAAACATTTGGGTGCTTGGGATGATAAAAGGATTACATTCATCCGCGATTCGCTGGCTCTTTTGAGTCCAGACGTCTCAGTTGCTAAGCAGCCTGCCTCTAAGCAGCCTGCCGCCAAGCAGGCAGATGCCAAGCAGCCTGTTGCCAAGATTAGCGATTTCAGAGGGGCTAGAAGTCCGTTGGAGTTGCCTCCTGCGAAGCGTGTTGAATTGCAACCAGTCGAAGCGAAAGACAAGCCACTGCAACCGCAGCGCACGTCAGCAGAGCGTACACAAACGCCTGTGGTTCATCCACTCGATGTTTCGGACGAAGAACTGACAAAGGACAAGAAGCGTTCGGTCGGGCGAGAGACAATTCAAAACGTTCAGAAGTCGGCGCGTCAGTGGACAGGGGAGATGATTGTTGCGTTCATGGAGAAATCCAATATACGTTGGATGGAATTGATCGCAGCTTCGCTAATTGTCTTCTGTTCGGTGGGGTTGGTAATTAGTTTGTGGAGTACTTTGACTGCCACCAGCCGGTTCTTTCCATCCATCGTGTTCATGCTTGCTACTTTAGCCGTTCACGGGGCAGGGCAGTATACGCTCAAGAAGTGGAAACTACAGAATACGTCTCGTGGCATTCTGCATATCGCTTTGATG
>CAIJIZ010000243.1 GCA_903820735.1 uncultured Pirellula sp. | reverse complement strand
GGCAATGCACTGCTCTCGGAGGAAACTCGATCATCTGCTAGCGACCATCCTCGCTTAAAGCGCTTCGAGCACTCGCTCGGTCATCGCTGCGGTCCCCAAGGATGCGGTCCCCTTGGCCACCAAGTCCGCTGTGCGATCTCCCTGGGCTAAGACCTTGCGAACCGCTCGCTCGATCTCGTCGGCTTCTTGATGCAATCCTAAAGAATGCCGACACAACATCGCCGCCGCGAGAATCGTCGCAAGTGGATTGGCGATCCCTTTACCGGCAATATCCGGCGCAGAACCATGGATCGGTTCGTACAGCCCAGGACCCGAACTGCCGATCGATGCACTAGGTAGCATCCCCAACGAACCTGGCAGCATCGACGCTTCGTCTGTCAAAATATCGCCAAACATGTTGCTGGTGACGACAACATCGAAAGATGTTGGACGGCTTAGCAAATGCATCGCCATCGAGTCGACCAACACAACTTCGTATTGCAAGTCTGGATATTCCTCTTGCATGATCTTGCCAGTCACTCGCCGCCACAATCGCGAAGCTTCCAACACGTTGGCTTTGTCGACCATCGTTAATTTCTTACGCCGCGTTCGCGCCGCATCTGCCGCCATCCGAACAATCCGCTCAACTTCTGAAGTCGTATAGACTGCGGTGCTATAAGCCCGCTGCTGGCCGTCTTCAAGCGTCTCACATCCGGAAGGACCAAAATACAAACCGCCGGTCAACTCGCGGAAAAATAGAATGTCGGTCCCTTCGATAATCGAACGCTTCAACGGCGATGAATCCAATAACTCTGGAAACGTTACGATGGGACGCAAGTTGGCAAACAACCCCAACTCCTTGCGTATCTTCAACAACCCCGCCTCAGGACGCGTCTTCGCATTCGGGTCGTCCCACTTCGGACCACCCACCGCCCCAAGCAACACCGCATCGCTCCCTTTACAAGCCGCGATGGTATCCGCAGGCAACGGATCTCCAAACATATCGATCGCAATCCCACCAATCTTGCACTCTTGAAACCGAAACTCATGACCATGCCGCTTGGCAATCGCTTCCAACACTCGATGCGCCGATGTGGTTACCTCTGGTCCAATCCCATCCCCTGGCAATAATACAATCGTGGCTTTCAAGACGCGCTCCGAACTAGCGAATTAGCAATCGAATTGGCATTAAAATGGCGCTGCGAACCATACAACTTCACAGCTTCTCGATCCGCAGTATCCCGAATACAGAGTTCTATAGCAAGTAGCCCCAATAGAGTTCTACAGCGGAGTTCGACAGCGGAGTTCTAATTGCCGACAAACCAAGGACACATCGTCCGCCGCAACCACAACAAAGAATACTCGGCAATCACTCCTAAAGCCCCCAGCACGATCAAATAAACGAAAACAACGTTCATGCTCAAAACTCGCGACTGCGTTCGCAACTGATACCCCACCCCAACATCCCCAATCAACCACTCGGCTGCTATCAGAAAAATTAACGCCGGACCGATCTGCGCCCGGACGCAATCAATCACATTCGGTAATATCTGCTTCCATATTACTTCGTAAATGACTTCCATCTCCGAAGCACCCAGCGTGTAAGCCTTGTTGATCGCTTCATCGGTCACGTTCTCTCGAACCGCCGAATAAACCGCTTGAGCCATGGAAAAGAAGATCCCCAAGCCCACCATCGAGGTGAACATCTTTTGATCGGTACCCGCCATCGCGAAATAGATGGGCATCATCGCCGTCGGCGGGATCTTCGATAAGAACATCACCACGGGACTAAGCGGTGCTTCGATCCAGCGATAAGCCCCCATTAGGACACCGACGAAGATCGATGCCAGGACTCCTACGCTAAGGCCGACGAACAGACGCCACAACGTGGCTCGCATATCTTGCCAAAACATCGCAGGCTTCGGATTCTCCGCCATCCCCTGCTTGGCAAACACCCGCTTGACCCCTTCGCCCAATTTCTGAAACGATGGAATCGTCGTCTGCCTGGGATTGATCCGGGTCTGACGCAGCGAAAGCAACTCGTATCCAACTAGCAGAACAACCACCCCTGCGATCGCCATCGCAAAGAACAACCAATTCGGAATCTCGCGACGGATCATCGATTAACCATCGCCCGCAGGCGATCCCCTGGTAAAAACGTTTCCTGTACTCAGGCCAGAAAT
>CAIJIZ010000242.1 GCA_903820735.1 uncultured Pirellula sp. | reverse complement strand
TGTAGCTTGAAATTTAATCATTTCCTGAGCAAACGGTTCGCGGTTGAAGCGAATGATCTCCTCGAAAGTGATTTCGCGATCCAGGACGGCGAACGGGTATGTGATGTCCGCGACATACTGAGTTTCATCTTGTTGCCGGTCCGGGTCCAATAAATCTGTCGAACCTAGCTGATACTTACCAGGTGGAAAAACAACAAACGTGTACGAAAATCGCTTCTTGGTTCCTGCTGCACCCTTGTCATCAAGACCGGGAAGATCGATTGCAAGCTGAAACCATTGGCGATCCAAGGCGTAGGGTATGGTTATCGATTCAAAGCTGTCGACGATGTATTGCTTAGACCATGAAATCAAAAGCCACCTCGTGATGCCGTGTATCTTCGACTCAGGATGCCGTTGATAAAGTTCAGAGATTCGGTCCACCAATTGACGTTTTTGAACGTCAGGGAACTCCTCGATGGAATAGTCCCCCAAAAGAGAAAGGCACGCGTAGAGAGCGTTCGTGTTGTCGTGGAAATAGTTGTTTGCTTCAAGGCATGCAAGGACTTGCGATCCCGTCACTCCTTCGGCTTTGGCTAAGTGTACGAACTGCGACAAGGCTTCAGGAAAATCTGTTGTATTGAACACGGGAGAGATTCGAGAGTACTGGGCGAGACGGATCAAGGATATTGCAGCCGTAGCTAGCCGTTTCCCCTTCCGTATGGTCTCGTATAAAGCGGAATCTGCTGAAAACGAGGCATCCGCGACAATCGAAGACAATTGATTGAACACAACTTGATTCGGCTCGTCGGAAATCAGAGGAAAGAGAATTGCATACTGGCTAGGATTCGAGGTGGCGATCAGTTCAGCAATTCGCGCACGATCGTTCTTCGCAAAATCTTTCACAGCATTCGCGGCTGCAAGATGAATTGTTACGTCCTGATTTGGATCGGAGAAAAGCATCTCGATCGCGGGGAGCAACTGACTTGAAATCGGCGATAGTAATTTCCGAATGGCGGGTTGATCCTCAGCATTGGTTTTTAATAGTTCCATTGCCAAAAACTCCAAGTCCCGTTTCGACCAATCGAGGGGCGTAGTGCTACCGGATTGTTGGATGAGAAAGATCGCCGCATGCAGACGCTTTCGAGCCTCCGCCAGAGGATCCTTAACTAACGCCTCCATCTCCGGTCGCAAGGACTGAGCATAAGGCCCCAATACATAAATCAGCGGATTTAGGTAAACGACATCAGTGGAACTTAGGTACTCATTTTTTAAGGAGTCGACTCGAGAAGGATCATGTTTCACCGCCAGCATCTCGGCATGCAACCGCTCCTTGCTTCCCACGGACTTGAGGCTCTTCGCATCCGAATAGATAGGTTTGATGTACGCATTGATGACGCTTGGAGTCCAAACAGGGTCATTTACTAGCTCTTCGATATTCTCCGGGTCGATCGTAAAAACTTGCCTGACGCGTTGCTGAGCGCGATCTAGTTGTTCGTGCCGCAATGAGTTCTGCCTGAAGATCCAACCAAAAGTTGCCAAGGCAAAGAAGTAAGTGAAGAGAATGAGCGCATGCGACCCGTGATATCGCCCCGAGGCTCGCATCATATCAGACTGATCACTGGTCCATAAAGCACTTGGTACATTGTTATAAATCGTGAACGTCTCGGAGAGACTCGGAAGCTGCTTTTCGTCCCGTTTTTCAGACCAGTACCGTGTGCATTCATCGAGAATCAACTCCGCTCTTCCTCTCAAAGTTGATCGTTTGTTGCGAGTCAGCCATTCACGAATAGAAGGCACAAGGTAGTCGTGGGTCAGCTGATAGTTCGACCTATTGCCCGACGTATCCGCAGTTTCGACATAGCCGGCGGTGGAAGCCGATATCAATCGCAGGCGACGGTCGAGAATATTTAACAACGATTCGAACTCTTCTGGGCGATCGGAGTACCCGGAGGCGTTCAAAAGCTCCGCTTGCGATTTGAAAACTCCTTTGATGTCACGCCCCTTGGGTGGCAGGAGTTGCGAGAGCACTTTCTGCGCAGCTTCCTCGTGCTGACGATACTCCGGTTTTGAATATTTCGAACTAAACGCCTCCATGAGAAAAACAAGCCCAACACCTTCAACCCCACCGATGTCGTCCAAAGCCTCTGGCGTCCAATCCCGGGACTTCATGGTGTCGGCAAACAGCGCAAGCTTGACCGGAACGACTTTGCCGTCTTCTCTCAATGCGACAACGGCTTGATTCAAGAAAGCAAGGTTTTCCGGGGTCCAATTCGACTCATTCGCGTCGAGTTTACCGAAGGCGATGCCGAAGAGCCCCAGAACTTTCTTTGCATGCCCCTTGCTAAACAAGTCCACGAAATCGCAATTGACTCCATCGACTAGAGGTATTTCGAGTTCTCGAAAGAATCGATTCAAAGGAATCCAAAAATCATCCCGAACCAAAAACACCGCTTGAATGTTCCGACCATCACACTGCCGTATGGCTTCCGTGAACCCTTCGTCATTTGGGTTGTCAACCTTATCAAGCCACTGCTCAAATTGATCGACCACAATCAAGAGTTTCTCCCCTCGAAGAAACCGCACATGGTTCTGACGAATCTCTCGCAACGCATCGCAAAGAGTACTCGCTTGCAAGTCGGGAAACCGTGTTCTTACTTGCCCCAAAATCGCATTCTCAATCCCCGTCGATGTCGCATCGATAACCACACATCGCACATGCGGCTCGAGCCTCGGAATTACTCCGGCGCGAATCAACGATGACTTCCCAGATCCAGAAGACCCGTAAATCGCATGAGCCATCGGCAAATTCTCAGATCGCGAAGAAAACCTGGCGATCCAATTCCTTAAACCATCGGGAACCCCTTGGCGATCAAATGGGCCAGGCAAGAGCCGCAGAAAAAACTCCGCGTCGGATTCATCAAAGGCACGCACACCCTTGGGAATCACATTCGCTCCAAGCTCAATCGTACCCCCATCCGATGTTCCGGAATGCTCTTGTGTAAACTCCGGCGTTTGAATCCTTGACGCTCGATTGCTAAGTGGCGTTCGAGACGAGCGATCCGTAAGCTCTTCACTGCTCGAAGATGTAAGCAACCACCTTAGGTCCTCCGCGAAATCCAATGCCACCGAATATCGATCATTCGGCTTGCGTGCCAATGCACGCAGACATATCCGTTCAAGCTCAACGTCGATTCCTGCATTGAACACCCGCGGCGTACGGACTTCGCCAGACGATACTTTTTCGATTAACTCATCGATACTCTGATAACGAAAAGGCCCCCGGCCAGTTAACAACCTGTAAAGGACTAGACCAAGGCTGTAGATGTCGCTTCGATGATCCACACGGTGCGATTCCCCACGCAGTTGTTCGGGA
>CAIJIZ010000241.1 GCA_903820735.1 uncultured Pirellula sp. | reverse complement strand
GCGTGGCGAAATCCAATTGAAAAGTGTTCGAAAGATAGATGCGGATTTTTCGATCGAAGAGTTCAACGCGACGGAGCCGACTCCGACGGCCATCCGACGAAACACCCGCTTGCAACCTGCCCGGTAGGCTTCTGCTACGCGTCAAGTACCGACCAAGCACGCGTTTGGATAAACGCAATCATCGGTGCATGCTAATTTGCAAATTGCAATTACAATTGCAATTAGAATAAAGATTCCACCAGCGATGTTTGTTGGTGAGAATACGCGGAGAAACTATCGGAGAACTCAATGGCTTTCGTTGATCCCTTACCCCGAACGCACGAAATCATCGTGCGATTCTCGCAGCTTGCTTTACGAACCTGCGTCTTACTCGCTTGCCTCGCCCTCCATCTTGCTTCAAATGTTCACGGTCAGGATCGAACAGCCAAACAATCCCGTTCAGAGCGATCGGAACAATCGGCGCCGAATAGTCCGAAGAGGCCGAAGTGGGTAGCGGTACCTGCAGGCCGCTTTCTGATGGGATCGAACTTATCGACCAAGGAGATCGCAGCGACATATTCTCAACACGATCGACGCGAACAGGAGTTTCGAGACGAAACACCTCAACATCTCGTGGAAATAACAAGCCCTTTTTTCATGGGTGCCACCGAAGTAACTGTCGGTGAATTTCGCGCATTCGTCGAAGAGACAAACTACGTCCCTGATTCCATGCGTGATCATGAAGGAGGTTGGGGATACGATAAGAAATCAGACCGCTGCATAGGCCGAGATCCTGCCTTTCATTGGAACAACACGGGTTATCCTCAAGCCGATTCCCACCCCGTAGTAAACGTCTCTTGGCAGGATTGCATAGCCTATTGCAAATGGCTTTCGGCGAAAGAAAAACGATTGGTTCGATTACCGACGGAAGCCGAGTGGGAATATGCCAATCGTGCCGGTTCGACTTCAACGTACTCGATGGGTGACTCCGCCGAATCAGTCTTGGAAAATGCAAGGACTCTAGAACCCAATCCGAAGATCAATCGGCTCGCCATCCAGAATCTCAAGATCAAACCCTTGGGTGATCCCCCATTCCCTGTACCGGTAGGTTCCTACCAACCCAACGCATTCGGTTTATACGACATGCACGGGAACGTATGGGAATGGACGTCGGACTGGTATAGCGAATCGTATTACGCATCATCCCCCCGACGCGATCCGACCGGTCCACCCCAAGGCGAGGTGAAAGTACGCCGCGGGGGAGCTTGGAACTCGTTTCCGATTTGGGCTCGCTCGAGCTTTCGGAATTGGAATACAGTCGAAAGTCGGTGCATGAATCTAGGCTTCCGAGTTGTCGGCGAGATGTCTTCATGGGAAGTCCAAGAGCACAACAAGGAGTTGCCACTTCGCTTGCTTTTCGTTGGGGACATAATGCTAGACCAAGGCCCAGGCAATGCGGTAGCAAATGGTTTCGATCCCTTCAGATTCTGTTCCGAAATGCTTCTTGATGCAGACCTTACCATCGGCAATCTCGAATGCGTACTTGGTCGAGAAGGTTCCCAGCGAAACAAGGCCTACGTCTTTCGAGGTGCAAAAGGCTCAGCGCCATTCCTAGCCAAGTATTTCCAAGCTCTGAGTTTAGCGAACAACCACACGCTCGATTTCGGTCCGGAAGGGCTCACAGAATCACTTCGCATCCTGCTTGAACATCAAATCGGTACAGTCGGTGGAGGATCGTCCATCGAGGCCGCACGCGCACCGCTGATCCTCGAAGCCAAAGGTCGCCGGATCGCACTATTAGCCTATAACGATTATCGCATGGAAGATTACGAAGCGACCGCGACGCGAGCAGGAAACGCTCCACTGCGACACGAATGGGTTTTAGAGGACATCGAAAAAGCTAAATCCGAATCGAAAGCCGACATCGTTATCGTCTTTGTTCACTGGGGATACGAAATGGAGTCGATGCCGCTACCAACCCAGAGAGAGCAAGCGAAACAATGGATCGATCGCGGTGCGAGCGCCGTGATCGGCTCACATCCGCATGTAGTACAAACGATCGATTCTTATCGAGGTGCCCCAATTGTCTACAGCTTGGGTAACTTTGTGTTCGATTACTTCCCTGTCGATCCGCCAACGTGGTTGGGGTGGGCTATTCGGCTTGATATCCCCTCAAGCGGGCCGATCGAATGGCAAACCCTTGCGGTGGAACTCGATCCACAAGGACTTCCGCACCCCGTCGATCCGAACTGATATCCCACAAATGTCCCGTGCTCCAAACCAATTAACCTTCGATGCAGGTACGTTGCTGCTAGAAATCAGTGGCGGGCCGATAGGCAACCACGCGAAGGGATTGGACGAGATCTTTGGCAGGGGAATTTGGGTATGGGATCCTCGCGTTTCGCGATGGAGGACCGATGCATACAGGTATGACCATATCCGCAAAACAATCGACGAGCGTTTATTGCCTTGCGATGACCAAGTCGACACCGTAGGCACTTTTCTTACGGAGACGATCTCGCCTACCGAGACGCTCACAGCTCCTGAGATCATCACAGCTCCTGAGATCATCACAGCTCCCGACATACTGCGAGAGAACAGCGCAAACAAACTTCCGTCCCTGCGCCCTGAGCAGATCCAAGCGATCGCGGGGTGGGAGAAGTCGCGGCAGGGGATCATCGTCATGCCGACGGGTACGGGGAAGACCGAAGTCGCTCTGTCGATTCTCTCAAATCGTCGTGCATCTAATTCACATCGATCCCACCGCGCTTTGATCGTCGCTCCCGTCCGTGACTTGATGTACCAGTGGCATCGCCGAATCCTTCGAGGACTAGGGATAGACGCCGGAATCCTGGGAGATTCCCATCGAGACATCCGGTCGGTGACCGTAACCACGTATGCGAGTGCCTGCATCCATGCTGCAGAATTAGGGAACTCTTTTGACTTGCTGGTCTTCGATGAATGCCACCATTTGACCGGTCCTATTCGTGCAGATGCCGCACGATGCTCCGTCGCTCGCGAACGCTTGGGGCTGACAGCAACCATGCCCACACAAACCGATGCGCTGCTGGAGTGGATCGGACCGGTCGTCTATGAACTCAAGATCGATGATGTCCGTGGAAAGACCCTTGCGGACTACGAAGTCGTGCGGATCCCAGTCGAGCTAAATCCGCAGGAGCGAGTCCGTTACAAGGACCTTTCTCGACAGATCGCGAAATACGTCTACGAACGTCGCAAGGACGATCCACAATTCACTTGGAAAGACCTTTGCAGTGAAGCGGCCAGCGGCAGTGAAGCTTCGAAAATGCTTCGACTGCGGCGAGAGAAAGAAGCCATCGAAGATCGCGCGACAGAGAAACTTCGGGTTCTCGAGGATCTCTTCCGATTGCATCTCGGCAACTCAATGCTGATCTTCACTGGTTCGAATGCCATGGCTCGAGCGGTAAGCACAAGATTTCTTATCCCATGCTTGCTCAGCCATTGCGGAAAAAACGAACGGCTCGATTATCTGGAGGGTCTGCGAGATGGCGTTTATCCCGCACTAGTAGCCAATCAAGTCCTAGATGAAGGAGTTGATCTTCCTGAGGTCAAGGTCGCAGTTGTCTTGGGGGGAAAAAGTTCGGTGCGACAAGCCAAGCAACGACTAGGCCGCATCCTCCGAAAACGTGGTGAGAGCCGCGCGATCCTGTATGAAATCGTCGCAGCCGAAACTAAAGAAGTAAACCGATCGCGCAAAAGGAGAAACAACGATGCTTACGAAGGAACTCGCCATCGTCAGCTTCGAAAACGGCCAGGCCCATCCTGACCGACTCGTGCGCAGCAAACACCACGCTTATGTCGAACTCGCTTCGCGAATGTGCTCGGTATACCGCGATGGTCTTGGCAAGATGCGTAAAAGCCTCCATTACGAAATCCAAAAGATTCTCGAAGACGATCCCGAATGCCCAGTTCGCAGAATCGGTGCGTTCTGCAAACTGCTTGATGAATGGTCCGAATACGACGCTGGTAAACCCAAGCAAACCGCCGCTTTGAGGAAACGCGTATTTCGCCAGGCAGCTCAATTCCATCCACTCGTCAGAAGTATCGAGTCCATTCTCGATCATGATGAACAAGCCATCAAAGACAAGATCGCAGCTTCGGAACAAACAACTTGGCTTGAACTCGAAGAAAAACTCTTTGCCGATATCATCGAACATCAGAAACTCATCCGGTTCAACGAACCAAAAGATCCGATAGAACTGTTGGCAAGATACAACGTTGCACAGACCCAAGTGGCGTTGATGGATGCAACGCAAGTCATCATCGATGCTCGAGAGGATTGGAAAGCCATCTTGCGATTCGCAAAGTTGGCAAACTTGATGCATCGCATCGAACCCAGGACGCAAGGTTACCGAATAATGCTCGATGGCCCCGCGTCCGTTCTGCGCAGTACCCATCGATACGGAGTCCAGATGGCTAAATTCCTACCTGGTCTTCTGGCTTGCAAAGGATGGAAACTCACTGCGCAACTCAATCCTAAAAAACTAGCAAGTTCCCCGTCGCACCAATGGGCAAAAAAACGAGCTTGGAAACTAACCCTCGATGATGCGGCTGGATTGCAATCCGATGCAACCGCTCCAAACCTTACCGACTCGCAACTCGAATCGGATCTCATGGAGGAGTGGCAAGTGATGCTCGCCATCGAATCAGGAAGTCCTGTTTACTCGGCACCGAATCCACCTGATTCTCTCGAGGCACCTTCTCTAGATGCATCATATTTAGAGGCAGCAGGTTTAGAGGCTTCAATGCCTCAATGGCAATTGATCCGTGAGGGAGACATTCTCGTGCGCGGGCAGCGCGTTTTCTTTCCCGACTTCACGGTGATTTCCCCTTCGGGATTCCGAGTTTTTCTTGAAATTGTAGGCTTCTGGACCCCGGAATATATTCGCCACAAAAAAGAGGTGCTCGAAGTCTTCGCCCCGACTCCGCTTTTACTGGCAATCCCTCAATCGCTTAAGAAGCAGTGGCAAAGCCACCGATTCTCACCGAATCACAAAGTCATCTATTACCAACAAAGCATATCACCCGGAGAAATCATCCAAGCGATCGAAGAAAACACCCCTTAAAATCCCTACAGGCTTGGCTTATGGCGGTTTTTGTACCATACTACAGCTAGCTTTGGACCTTGCACACTGGGTTTGTAAAAACTGGGTTTGTAAAAACTGGGTTGATGCAAACTAGGCCATTGCACCGCAACAAGACTGCAAGAAGACTGCAACCATGCAGTATCCCCTCCCCCACAACGAGTCCTCCAGTCTCCGAATCTTCGGCTCCGTCGAATTCCTATCATGTTATTCCGAAAAGCAAGACTAACGGTTCCAGCAATCCTGTTCCTCGTGTTACTGCGACTGGCGATTGGATGGCACTTTTTCCAGGAAGGGGCTGTGAAAGTCCGTGATGGATTCACGTCGACCCCATTCTTGGCGGGGGCTAAAGGTCCGTTTGCCAAGTATTTCCATGCGATGATTCCCGATTATGACGGGGCTATTCGGATCGATGCCAAGCGAATGTCGGATGCTGCAGAATCCTACGGGGAGCAGATCAAACGAGAATTTGCTTTGAGCGAAGACCAAAGCAAGGATGTCGATTCGATCCTGGCTGACTTTAAAGCCAAGCGGAAAGAAATCTACGACGAATGGAAGCCCCAAATCGAAGAGTACAAAAACGGCGTAGAGCGACTTGCTAAACTCGACAACGATCCGTCCAGAAGCAAAGTCGCATCGTTGCGAGGTCAACGAGAGGAAATCGAAAGCAAATGGCGAGCTCTGGGTAAACCTGTGCTTGCTGAAATCGATAATTCCGTATCTGAACTGGTCAAGAAACTCAACGCTGTAGCTAGCGATGAACAAGCCAATCCGGATCCGAAAAAACCGCTTGCAAAGGATGCCGACGGTAACCTGATTCGCAAGAAAGTCGAATTTAAGTATGAGGGCGAAGGCCCGATTTCCGTCCGTCTCGTCGATAAAATCATCCCGATTTTCGATATGTCGGTAGGAATTCTACTCCTCGTCGGGTTGCTTACCCCGCTGGCAGCACTCGCGGCTGGTATTTTTTTGGCATCCGTGGTTGTTAGCCAGTTTCCCGGTTTTCCGGGTACTCTACCGACGTATTACCAAGCCATCGAAATGCTCGGATGCTTCGTCCTGGCCTTTGCTGACGCCGGGCGGTATGGCGGGCTTGATTTCATTCCTTGGAGCTTCTGGAATCGCAAATCCAAAGTTCCAACCGTTTAAAACTATGGCATTTATATCCGAATCCTCGGTTTGACGGATTTGGAGGTACAGCCTTGAACATTCAGCTTGTTGACGAACATTATTCGTTGCTAAAATACCTAACGCACTCCATTTAGTCTTTTTTTATCGGTCATAGAGGTCATCGCATGCGTACTCTCAGTGCAGAAGACAAAGCAGTCGGACAAGACAATTACCACGAAGCGGTGGGTTTTACCCGTCGAGAGTTCCTTCAAGGAGTGATTGCTACCGGTGCGGTCAGTGGAGCCGGACTTGGAGCGATGTATTTTGGCTACGAAAAATATGCCGATCCAGTGCGAGTTGGTGTGATCGGAACGGGGGACGAAGGTAGCGTACTGATTGGCGGTTGCACCCCTGAGTACGTCCAAGTCACCGCTGTTGCAGACATTCGTCCTTACAGCGTCTATCGGGCTTTTCACGGCGATTGGACAACTCCGACCCGACCGGGGCTTATCAAGCAATACAAGTACTCAAGCGAAGCCGAAGCGAAGAAGAACGTCAAAGTCTACGATGCTTCGAACGGCGGGATCGATGCGTTGCTCAACGACGACAGCATCGAAGCGATCATCATCGCCCTTCCTCTTCACCTGCACGCCCCAATCGCCATCAAGGCGATGCAAAAAGGGAAGCACGTGTTGACGGAAAAGCTCATGGCTCACAACGTTGCACAATGCAAGGTGATGGCAAGGCTATCGAAGGAGTTCAAAAACTCCTCAGGTCAGCAACTTCACTTGGCCACCGGTCACCAACGACATTACAGCGTCTTGTACGACAACGCAGTCCACTTGATCCGCTGGGGAATGCTCGGACAACTACACCATATCCGAGCCCAGTGGCACCGAGGCAACTTGCCCGGCAACGATTCATGGCAGCCACCGATGGTTGGCGGGGATACCGAAACCAAAGTCGACAAAATCAAAGCCGACTACGATAAGTACGTCAAGGAACTTGAGAAAGCCAAGAACCCTGCAGAAATCGAGCAGCTCAAGCGAAAGGTCGCCCAGCAGGAAGCTTGGATGCAGGACATCGTCGACGCCGCTCGTTTCGGATACGTCGAGAAGAACATCGGCACCCGAACGGTCTCCGCGATGGAAGAGTTGGTGCGATGGCGACTGTTCGATCGTACCAGTGCGGGCTTGATGGGCGAGCTCGGCAGTCACCAACTTGATGCGGCTACCATTTTCTGCAGTGCACTTCGTTCCGATGGTAAGAAAGCTCACCCGCTGACAGTTCATGCGGTTGGTGGACGACACATTTTCCCATCTGACCGCGATGCGGATGACCATGTTTACTGCATGTATGAGTTCCCTGGCCCTGAATACAACGAGAAATTCGACCTTGGATACCGACAAGCCGGTGGCGTAAAGGGAGTACCAAGCTACGACCAAGATCCCAACAAGAAGATCGTCGTAACCTATTCCTCGATCAACGGTAACGGGTACGGCGGTTACGGTGAGATCGTCATGGGCACTAAGGGAACGCTTGTTCTGGAGAAAGAGCAAGAAGTCATGCTGTATGCGAAGTCAGACACCAGTGCAGCGGCGGGAGTCAAAGCGGCAGGTAGCGGGTATGCACTCGATACCCAAGCTAGTGGCGGCGGTGCCGCACCGGTATCCAAAGCAGCAGCGACAGGTGGACCAGTTAGCCGCGGTTATACCGAGGAAATCGAACACTGGGCCTATTGCATTCGAAACAACGCACCTGAAAATCGTCCTCGATGCTACCCTGAAGTCGCCATGGCCGATGCGATCATTGCACTGACAACCAACGTTGCCCTCCGCCGCTCCGCTGCTGGGGACTCTGGCTACGTCAAGTTTGACGAAGCATGGTTTGACGTCGATAACGATGCGACGCCCGATGGCAGCAGCGTTGCTGACGAAATGCAACGACTCAAGGAATACAAGATCCCAACCTAATGAACCAAGGCGACAGCGAATCGGGAAATACTTTAAAACCACCTTTGGCCCAGAGCTTTACGGCTTCTGCCCAGGGTGGTCGGATTTCTCCCAATTCACCGACCCTATCTGGGCGTGCTGCTGTGGTTCCATTTGTGATCATACTGGTCCTTGGGCTGGTATTCGTTTTGTCTATCGCTATTCAGTTCCAGCGAATCATGACCCAGCTGGATAGGTCTCGTTCTGTCTGGCCGCGCGCTCAGTTAGCCCTTGCCGATCGTTACCGGAACGCAAATGACTTTCTAGATGCCAATCGATTTCTCGCCAATCCAATCAGCATCACCGACTGGAGAAATCAGCAAATCAAGTTCCGCGAGACAGTGCAGTTCGATCGCCAAGTAGAGTCTGCAATCGAACTCGAAAAGATGCTGCAGTCCTTTGAAACGGACCCAAAAACGGCTGAGGAAGCGAAAATCACTCTCGCTACCTCGAACGAAGACTTGGATAAGCTTGTGGAAAGCGAACGTATACGAAATGACGTACAGACTAGCTTTCTTGGGCGATGGACGATGTTTTTATTACGACTAAAGACACCCCCGGTTTTCCTACCCTGAGTTTGCCAAGCTGCGTTTCTTAATTTGTAATTCCTAGTCTGGGGCGAGCCATGCAATGGGAATCCTTTATCGGACATAAGCTGCAACGAAAGTGGTTCAGCAATGCGCTGAAACACCATAGGCTTGCGAGCACGTTTCTGTTTGTAGGCCCTAATGGAATCGGCAAAAGGACGTTCGCTTATCTTGTTGCAAAGTCCTTGCTCTGCACTGAAACACCTGATGATGAGCTAACCTGTTGCAATCGTTGCGAAACCTGCGTTCAACTCGAAGCGCAAACACACCCTGATTTGATTTATCTTGCCAAAGACGAAGAAAAAACACGCGTCACAATGGATCAGATCGTCAATGAGCAATCAGGTCTGTGTTACGAACTTCGAATTAGACCCTATTCGGGTCGTCGAAAAATAGCCATCATCGATGATGCGGATACTCTCGAGTCCGAGCAATCCAACAGTCTTCTGAAAACACTCGAAGAACCTCCTCCGGGCGCAATCATCTTTTTGATCGGCACTTCCGAGCACCTACAACTCAGCACGATTCGCTCGCGTTCGCAGATCGTTCGTTTCGCACCTCTGCATTCTGCAGAACTTGCAGAATTGCTGGTAAGCAACAACATGGCTAATAGCTTGCAAGAAGCTGCTGTATTAGCCAATAATTCCCACGGTTCTCTGGAACTAGCGAAGCAGTTTCAAGATTCATCTTTCAATGATTTCCGGAACCAATTCGTGGCACGACTCATGCAACGCCCGATGAACTTTGTCGGGCTTTGCAAGTTCATTTCCGATCATGTGAAAAATGAAGTCGGCGACGGGCAGCCAAGACGCAACCGCCTGCGGTGGATCTTCGACGAAACCACCGCGATTCTTCGGGTCGCATTGCATCAACGCGTTAGAGCGTCACACGCCTCTACTGCATCGATGTCCCCCTTTGCGTTCCTCGATATCAATACTCTGACCAAGCTCATCGAATTGACGATCAAAGCGCGTGAGGATATTTCTCGATTCATTGCGCCTGTTGCAATCATTGAATCGTGGACGGCGGAATTCACCAATATTGCACAAGCTTAAAGTCACTTAGAAAAAATCCCCAAGGCTATCGACTTCCATGACGAATCCAGAAAAACGAATCACCGAACTAGAATTCGTCGTGACTCACTTGCAAAAGACAATTCAGGATTTGAACGAAGTGATCATTGAGCAAGGCAAACGCATCGACACCATGCAACGGGAAGTTCGATTGCTCGCCTCCGACCTGCGACAAGTCCGGGATAGTTCCCGTGAGCCGCGTCGTGCCGAAGACGAGATCCCACCTCATTACTGATCTGTTTTACTGATCTGGGCGGCTTAGGCCCATTACCGTCAAATCGAGACACAGATTGGTACCCGGAGATGTGGTTTTTGGGCAGCAATTTGCCCCCTTCGGTTCGTATCGTACTCAGCGAAGCGGTACTCGTACTCCGCGAAGCAGTACTCGTAGTATCTCCGATATCTACCCTTAGAGGAACAGTACGGTTAAGCTCTTTTTTAGAACTTTGTACGTTCCGAACGCACTGTAGACCGTGTACTCGTGGCTCTGAAGATCGTCGAGTAGCTAGCTCGCAGTGTGTTCTCTTTTCGAACCCGAACCGTTGCAGGAGCGTCCTGTGGGTCAGCTCGAATATTACTAGGAAGGGATGAAATGAGTATTCTGGAATCGAAGGTTTATGTAGGAGTAGATGTTGCCAGCAAGCACCTGGATTTCTTCTTTCCGGACACCGGGAAATCGGAGCGGATTAAGAATGACACCGAAGCTGTTAAAGATCTTTGTGTGCGAATCCAAGGTCAGTCCCAATACATGTTTGTCATGGAAGCCAGTGGCGGTTATGAATCGCTTCTGTGCGCTCAACTCGGCAGCCATGGGATTTTGCATTCTGTGGTCAATGCCAGGCGTGTACGTGAGTTTGCTCGCAGTATGGGTGTCGACGCGAAAACCGATCAGATCGATGCGAGAGTCATTTCGCAATTTGCATCGGTGCTTAAACCCATTGCAAGCGAAGCACAAAGCGACGAGGAGCGTAGTCATACGGCCCTAGTCACACGGCGAACGCAGCTGGTTGATCTGATCACGCAGGAGAAGAATCGACTCAAGCAGACGTGGGATCCTTATGCCAAGAAAAGTGTCCAAAAGATGCTTAAACACTTGGAAAACGAACTCGAATCGATCGATAAGCTTCTAGTCAAAATGCTTGAAAACGACAAGAAGAACCAACGAAAGATCGAGATCCTCCAATCTGCCAAAGGTATCGGCAATGTATCTACTTCTATGCTGATTGCGCAATTACCTGAGCTAGGCAAACTCAATCGCGAGCAGATTGCAAAGCTCGTAGGAGTCGCTCCGATGAATCGCGATTCGGGGAACACCATGGGGAAGCGATTTATCATGGGAGGGCGAGGCAACGTTAGAGCCATTTTGTACATGGCCACACTTGTCGCTATCCGCCACAACGAGAAGATTCGGGCTTACTACGCCCATCTGAAATCGCACAAGAAGGCGTCGAAGGTTGCGATCGTCGCATGCATGAGAAAGTTCATAACGATTCTCAATCACCTCATAAAGACCGATCAGGTTTGGGAAACAAAATGAGCGTGCTAGCGCTAGGCTAACACGCTCGCGATGACTTCCCATCGGCAGGGTTATCCCTCAGAAGGTTGTGTCCCCACAGAGCCTCCGTCTGTTTCACCCTGCGCTATGATTAGAATGTTCCTGTGCATAATGAAAAGATGATTTTCCGAGCCTATGCCCGAAAAATCCCGGGGGTTCGGGGGCAGAGCCCCTGAGGAGCATGGGTCGTTTGTGCACGTAGTGACTAAGGTTGTTCAAAATCTTTTTTGAACAAATACCCCCCCTAAACTAAAGACCGTTGCTAACTAAAGACCGTTGCTACTCGTGCTCGGACCAACCGCGTCGATTACGAGCACGAGCACCATTTCATTGAGCGCGAGTACGACTGAGCCAACCCATCGCCGTATTGGCTGCCGCTCGATACAGTGGAGCAGCGACCACATACTCGCTCTTGTCGCCCAAGATCTCGAACGCTTCATCGAGGATCGGTCGAAGCTCCTATAAGATCGGGCAGCTACGAACACCACGGCCTTCG
>CAIJIZ010000240.1 GCA_903820735.1 uncultured Pirellula sp. | reverse complement strand
GAACCAGAAGTCGAAGAGGTCGTCGAAGTGATCGAAGACCCTGTCGCCGAAGTTGTCGAAGTCGTCGAAGAAGTCGAAAGCAATTCGAAGAAGTCCGGTAAACGACGCTCAAAGTCCTCCAGCTCGGCCTTAGGTGCAAACTCAGCTGATGCGTTTGGCGACGTCGCACCTGCGAAACCCGTCAAAGTATCCACGCAGCCCGAAAAAAGTCCTTGGGAATCCTTCGGTATCATCGGCGTAGGCTTCCTGGTTCTCTTGCTCTTTACCCTCTTCGTACCCCTCTACATTTGGTTCTCCAAAGGCTCGGCAAAAGAAGCTTGGGAGATCGCTGAAACCAACTACGGCAATCGCGATTACGATCGAGCCGTCAAAGCCTATGATTTGTTCGCTAGCTCTTTTCCAAGCGATGAGAACGCAAGCGCTGCTCGCGTCAAATCCGCGCTCGCAAAAGTTCGCGAAGCATCCGAAAAGAACGCCGATCCGACGGTCGGACTCAAAGCTGCTCAAGACGAACTTCCAAAAATCGCCAACGAACCAGGTATCGCCCCCTTACGTGTCGATATCACTGATAACCTTCTAAAACTCGCCGAAAAGTTTATCACCAAAGCGGACAATACATCCGGAGTCGCTGACCGCAAAAATCTCATAACGCAGATGAGCCAACAAATGGATCTCATTCGCGACCCTCGCTTCGTCGGTACCCAAGAACGTACCCAAAATGAACTGCGCATTCGACGCATCGAAGAAGATCAACAGAGAGTTGTGCGCGATATCCAACAAACAGAAGATCTAAATGCTACCGTCGAAAATATGACGGCCAGCATCTCTTCGAAGGATGTTGTTAAGACTTACGACCTCCGACGCGAGTTGGTTCGTAAGTACCCGATCTTGGAACAAAACAACAAGCTGCGTGAACTGATGCTGCAAGCGACCGATATTCAGCGCGGCCTTGTCGAGAAATCATCGAAGGCCTTTGCTCCAAACGATGAACCTGTCAACGCAAAACTCATCGCTCCAACGGCTCTCCTCTCAAGTCGCGTCGGCAACAAGATCGATACCATCGGTGATGAAATCGCTATCCTGCGAATCAAAGGCTCCGTTGTAGCTTTGAAAGTTGCCACCGGGGAGGTCGTTTGGCGCAAATTCATCGGACGCGATTGGATCAGTGAACCAAAACGTGTTTCCCCAACCTTCGATAGCGACGCCATCCTCAGCGTCAATTCGCGCGGATCCATCACGCGACTCGCCGCAAACGACGGAGCTCAAGTCTGGGAAAGCAAATTCCCCGAACCTATCCTTGATCCTTCCATCGATGGCGATGATATCTTTGTTACCACCGTCGGCGGAACCATCCATTGCCTCGATGTGATCACCGGACAATCCCGCTGGGCAAAGAAGATTCCACAACCGATCGAAGTCGGTGTCGGAGGCGCGAACGGGAAACGTAAGCGGTATGTTCTAGGCAACCACTCCAACCTCTATGTCCTCAGCCGTGGAAATGGGGAGTGCGACGAAGTCGTCTATATCGGACATAACCCAGGTACTATCTCGGTACCACCAATCTGGGTACTTAATCAATTGATCCTCTTCGAGAACGCCGGGCCCGACTACTCTTTGATGCGAGTCTACTCCACGAACGACGAAGGAACCGAACTAAAACTCGCCCAGTCGCCCGTTCGATTCAAAGGACATGTTGTCGTTGAACCTCAAATCGAAGGTCGCCGCTTAGCCGTCACCACCAATCTCGGCGAAGTTGCTATTCTCGACGTTGAAGTGACCAATCCAAAAGATAAGGTCTTCAAAATGGTTAACTTGGTGTCGAACGAAGCAGCACCGAGAGTTGTCTGGCCTCTTATGGCTGGTACCGACCTTTGGTTGGCCTCGAATCGTTTGGCCTACTTCCAAATCCAAATCACCGGCCAAAAACTGAACTCTGTTTGGTTGAAAGAAGATCTCGATGAATTCACCGCTCGCCCAACAAAGATCGGTGATGTGATCCTGCATTCCCGCGTCGTTCGCGGCAACAGCGGTGTGCGCGTCGCTGCCATCGACCCAAAGTCAGGAGATGCGCAATGGGAAGCTGACATCGGTAATCCGGTTGCTTCGATGAGCGCAGGACCTCAGGGACTCGTGGCAGTTACAAGTCAAGCCGCAACATTCAACTTGGCTGACTCAGCTTTCGCTACCGAATCCGGAAAACTAGCGTCAACACCTTCCATCGAGAATATGGGACGCAATAAACGTTCGATGATGTTCTCCTCACCAATCACCCTCGCAGACGGTCGCAAACTTCTGCTGAACTCCGCCCAAGGTAGCCAACTGCTGCTGATCGATCCAGCAAAGAAAAGCAGTTCCGTATCCAAACTGGTAGTCCTCGATCTGGGCGGTTCAT
>CAIJIZ010000239.1 GCA_903820735.1 uncultured Pirellula sp. | reverse complement strand
CCCAATCCCTCAACGATCAATCCCTCAATACGCAACCCTACAACGATAAACTCGGCAAAATCCCCTTCACCCAAATACAATCGCAACGGGTCGCCCTGGGCGCTTGGGTGCTCCTCGTTCCGACTCTCCTCGTCGGACTCGCTATGTGGACTTTCTCTCCACCACCCAAAGGAGCAAAATCCTAAATCCCCAAATCCCTCCCCGAACACTCTCCGAAAGATTCCTCTTCGAAGCGGTGGCACCCCCCGCCTTGCTTAACTGCCAAGCCTTCTACAGGGCAACATGCCGTGCCACCTACAGGGCAACCTATGGGCCCCCTACTTGGGCTCAATCTTAAAAGCCACTGCCTCCGTCTCTCCAAGTCGCTCTACCTTGATGGCGCGGACCAACTTGATCTCTCGACCCTCACTCAATGAAGCGAATCGATAAGTCACCTTCCCACCCATTCCATCCATCCCCCCACCACCACTCGCCTGAAAATTACTCTGAAACGAAAACCCATTCGTTGTCGTTCCACTAAATGAAAACCCTCCGGCTGAACCACCACTGAATCCGCCACTCGACGAACTGCTACTGCCCATCCCACTAGAGCTGCTACTCGGTACCATCACCTCCCCAGCCGAATCCTCAATCTGCAACTCATTGACCACACGACTGAGCATCTCCATCATCGCTACGGGATCGCCGACCCGCTCAAGCTTCTTCGATACCGGAAATCCCACTGTCACCAAAATCCCATCACCATCCTCCTCAATCGACTCTAACACAAACTCCTCTCCATCCACCCGCTTCTTCTGCACTGCAAACTTACGCCCCGCACCCTTCTTGATCTTCACCGGAAACTCAACAACCAATCGACGTCCCGGCGTTACCCTCAACTCTCCACTCAACTCCCTGAAATCGACGTCGATCCCCTTACTGCGATGCACATACAAAGCCGTGCTACCAGGAAACTCCTTCTCAAAACTCGGCCACGATCGCAAAACGGGACCCATATCCTTCGACCCACTGACCGCCCCATTGAACTCGACGATCTCGTAAACTCCCCCCGCCTCAAACAGCAATTCCCCCCTCTTTTTCTTCCCCCCACCCATCGGAGTGACCTTCAACGCAATCCCCTGATTGGGCATCGCCCCCACCCCACCATTCGCCCCCACCCCAGCATTCGCACCGAACCCGCCATTCGCACCGAATAACCCTTTCGCAAACTCTGGCCGTAGCCGCACTTGACCCTCACTCCCATCCAACTCCCCAATCCCCACAAACTCAATCCGATATCCATCAACCTCCACCGATCCCTGCAACGCCCGCCTCACGCCACCCACTTGCTCCGCACAAAGCAACCCCGATCCGATCACACACATCCCCAATGCAATCCCAATCGCACAAAGCCGTTCAAACCACTTCCACCCAACGATCGACTTATTCATAACCAATCCCTCCGACAAGCTGATAAAATACCATCCGAACCCCACCACAGCCCCATCAGGGATTAGAACATATCAATACTGCATAATCAAACTTGTAATACCTCCCCCCCCCTTCCCAGCGCACCACAACTCTCACCACACATCCCACCCACCCAACCTGACTACTACATCTGACAATGCTCAAAAATCAATCCTCTCCTATCCCTCGAATTATCCTACTAGCACTCGCACTCTTGCATTGCCCTCTCTGCAAACTTTTGGCCTACCAAGCCCCCCGCACACCATGGACCGAACCACTCCCCACCAATGTGCAACTCCTTGACCAAGGGCCCCTCTACCAAAGCATCCAAACGAACCGAAAGGTCCTCGATGCCATCGGCCCGAATCGCGCTCTGCTGGCCTTTCGCATCCAAGCCGGCTTGCCCACCGAAAACGCTAAACCACTCGGTGGCTGGGCTGCACCCGAACCACACGGCCCCTTCCCGGGATTCTTCGAAGCACACTACTTGTCCGCTCTCTCCCTGCAATCCCTCCACGAAAAAGAACTCCTTCCCCAAGTCCACCTGATAATCGATGAACTCGCCAAATGCCAACAAGCTCTCGGCGGCAAATATCTCTTCGCCTCCCCTGAAATCGAATTCGAACCAAATCGACTCGACGGCGTGGCCTGGTACCGCATGCATAAACTTCTCGAAGCCCTCGTAGCTGCGCACAAATTCGCTCAGAGCGAACGCGCTCTTAACATCGCGATCAAACTCACGGATTGGATCGAACAACGCGTCCGTGATTACGGCGATGAGTTCGCAAAAGTAAAACAAGTCGAATACGGCGGGATGACCGAAGCCCTCGAAAACCTCTACGAACTCACCGGCAAAGATTCGATCCATCAACTTGCTATTCAATGGGAACAACCCGAACGCATTCTCAAACCATTCGCCAACGGCCAAGACTTCAACGAACACGCTAATACCCTCCTGGCCAAAATGGTCGGCGCCGCTCGCATAGCCCAAGTCTCTCAATCGGATTTTCACCAACAAGCTTGCGAACACTTCTGGGATAATGTCTGCGGTAAAGGTGCAAAAACCTACGCTACGGGCGGCACCAGCGTCCACGAAGGAATGCCCGCAATCGGCAAACTGGCAAACACATCCCTACGCATGCCCCAAGAAACCTGCGTTAGCTACAACTTGCTCAAAGTCACACACAGCCTCTACCACCTCACCGGTGAAATGAAATATATCGATTACTACGAACGATCCCTTTTCAACGCTATCCTCGGCAGCCAAGACCCACTCACAGGCTGGAAAACATACTATCAACCCCTCGGCTCAAACTCCGTAAAAGACTTCCGCTCGAACGATGTCGGCTGCTACTGCTGCAACGGTACAGGTATGGAAAATCCACCACGATCCTCTGCCATGATCTATGCTTCCCAAACCGATCAAATCCGTGTCCAACTCTTTATCCCCTCTAAAGCACACTTCGATGCACTAGGACTCACTCTAAAACAAAACACCCAATTTCCATTCACCCCTCAAGGCTCACTGGCGATCGAAGAACTCAATCCGAAGCCAACTTACGGAAACGAATTCACTATCGCGATTCGCATCCCAAGCTGGTGTACCGAAAAAGCGACCATAAGCGTCAATGACGTACCCATCGATGCCCCCCTGACCCCAGGATCGTTTTACTCCATCCGCCGCAACTGGAAACAAGGAGATACCATCTCTTATCACTTCCCCTACACCCTCCAACTCTTCCCGATGCCCGACGATCCGAATCAAGTCGCGTTGGTACAAGGCCCCTTGGTGCTCGCAGGCGTTGGGGCCAATGATAATCGCGCTCAGATCGAACTCCCATTCGAACCCTCTGACCACAACGCACTTCAATCTTGGTTGCAACCCGTCCCCGAAAACGCAACGCTTCTCGACGCTAAAGCCACCGATGCCAACGGCAATGAAATCCTCTTTCGACCCTACTTCCAAATCGGTGCCGATGAATTCTTCACCGGCTATTGGAACCTTGGGAAACCCCCACAAACCCAATCAAACACCAAGAAAAATCTCGCGCTCGGCAAACCTACCGAATGCTCCACGCCACTCCCCGAAGGAAGCAACCTGGAGTGCTTCATGCGCGCAGCAAAAGCCGTCGACGGAAATTACGGCGGCGATGACGATTGGTATGTAAAATGGTTCCCCAACGGACTCTCCCCACAATGGATCATCGTCGACCTGACCAAGCCCGAAGCCATCGGAGCAATCCGATGGATCCCCGCCAAAGAAGATCTCGACGCACAAATCCCCTACCGATACCGCATCGAAACATCCACCGATAAACAAACGTGGACCACCCTCGCCGACGCCTCCGAAAACAACACGTTCCAACCCGCTTACGAACACACTTCAAAACAACCTGATTCAAAACTACTCCCCACCCAAAACCTCACCGCTCGCTACGTTCGCCTGACCACCCTCCCGAACCCCAACTATAAAGACCACCAAGCCCGCCCCAAAATCGCCGAAATCCTCGTCTTCCCACCCCAATAACCTCACACCGAATCCCCCTCCCCTCCCCTTCCCTGCCCTGCCATTCCCCATTCCCCATTCCTGATTCCTATGCGTCTTCCTCTCGCTCCCCTTCTTTGGCTCTGCTGCTCCACGTTCGCTCTGAGCCAAGCACCCGAAGACACCGCCAACGATCCAGCCGTCGAACCCTCCCTCGCAGTGAAGACATTCCAAGTCAACAACAACCTGCAATGGGAACTGCTCCTGAGCGAACCCCTAATCACTCAACCCCTGCAAACCTCTTTCGATAGCCACGGCAGACTATGGCTGATCGAATACCGCCAATACCCAAACCCAGAAGGACTCCGCGTCCTATCCAAAGACCGACACTGGCGCGTCGTCTACGACTCGATCCCCAAACCACCCGGTGCCGGCGGACTCGTCGGTCGCGATCGAATCTCCGTGCACGAAGACAAAGACCAAGACGGTTCCTACGAGTCTCATCACGTCTTCGTCGATGGTCTAAACATCGCCACCGCCGTAGTCCCTGTCGCTAACGGTGCCTGGGTCCTGAACCCTCCCTACTTACTCTACTACGAAGACGCAAACAACGACCTACAAGCCGACGCGCCACCCCAAATTCATCTCGAAGGATTCGGACTCGAAGACACCCACTCGGTCGTCAATAGCCTAACGATGGGCCCCGACGGCTGGCTCTACGGCGCTCAAGGCTCCACCGTCAGCGGAGCAATTCGCCCCTACGGTTCCGCCGAAAAGCCAATCCAAAGTCTCGGGCAAGCCATCTGGCGATACCACCCACAAACACGCCAATACGAAGTCTTCGCCGAAGGTGGCGGTAACGCTTTCGGTGTCGCGTTCGACGACCAAGGCGAAATCTTCTCCGGTCACAACGGCGGCGATACCCGAGGCTTCCATTACTACCAAGGTGGATACTACCGCAAAGGCTTCTCCAAACACGGGAGCCTCTCGAATCCCAATAGCTACGGGTACTTGCTCCCAATGCTTCATGACCCTATCCAACGCTTCACCCACGCTATGCTCATCACCGAATCGACCGCTTTGGCCGATGCACTACCACACAGCATGCTTGCCATCGACCCACTCCACGGCAAACTCATCCAAACTGAACTTGAACCAGTCGGCTCGACCTACAAAACCAAAGACATCGCCGATACGGTCAAAAGCTCCGATAAGTGGTTCCGCCCCGTCGCCATCTCCGATGGCCCCAACGGTGCTGCCTTCGTCTGCGATTGGTACGACTCCGTCGTCGCTCACCTCTATGCCTTCGAAGGACGTGTCGATCGCGACCGAGGTCGCGTCTACCGCCTCAACCCAACATCTAACTCATCAACCTTCGCTTGGAACGCCAACGCACTTCACGGCGACTCGAAGGAATCCCTGACAACCCTCCTGAGCGAACTCAATCACCCCTACCGTTGGCATCGTTGGAACGCTCGCGGACTCCTGACGCAACACTCTCTCGGCGACCAAGCGATCCCCAAACTCATCGAACAACTCACTGCGCCCTCCAGCAAACAAAACGCTACCACACAACTCGAAGCTCTCTGGACCCTGCACGCTCTCGGTGCCCTGACCGATACGATTCCCCACCAACTTCACCCCGCAGCCGTACCGACCGAATACCAATCAGCACTCTCTCTCACTTCCCTCCTTCGTCATCCCAACCCCTCCGTTCGAACTTGGGCCATCCGTCTCGCCTGCGATGATCGACATCTCAGCCCCGATTGGCTCGCTGCAGTGTCCGATCTCGCCTCCCGTGAATCACACCCTCACACCCTGTGCCAAATCGCTTGCTCTATCCGACGCTTACCCGCCGAAGAAACCATGCAAGTCACCCAGCAACTCCTAAGCCGCCCCATCGGTAGTGACGACCCGTTCTACCCACTGCTCCTCTGGTGGGCCATCGAACAACACGCAACCCATCTGGAAACCATTCAACGCATCCTCATCGATCACCCAAGCCTTTGGGATAATGAACTAGCCCGCAAAACCCTCTTTCCAAACTTGGTCCGACGATGGGCTACCATCGGTACCGACGAAGCTTACCGCGCGACAACAAGCATCTTCAATGCGATTGCAAAACTCGATGAATCGAAAAAACAACAAGCCACATCCGCTTGCCAAGAAGCCTTCGAAGCCGCGTTCGTCGGCAAAAGCCTCAAAGGAGTCCCCGACACACTCATCGAATCCATGGCCAATCTAGGCACTCCTCCTTTGACACTAAGAGTCCGTCGCGGAGACCCAGCCGCCTTCGCACAAGCTGCACAAAGCCTCGCTGATCCAAAGACTCCAGAAGCCACCCGCACGCAACTCGCTCGTCTCGCCGGCGAACTCAAAGATGCGCCCCAATACCCCGATCTGCTCGAAGCGATACTGCTTGTTGCCAAAGACTCCAACGCAAAAAATCCGCTCCGCATCAGCGCTATCAGCGCGCTGGCAAACTTCGACGTGCCCAAAGTCCCCGAAGAAATCCTCCGAGGCTGGCCCCAACTTCCCCCAGAACTCTATCCCGCCGCAGGCACCGTCCTAGCAAGCCGCCCAAGCAGCGCAACGCGCTGGCTCGATGCCGTGGCAGCCAACCAAGTCACCGCTGAACAAATGCCACCCGAAGCTATCCGAACCATGCGGCTACACCCCAACGAAGAACTCCAACGTCGACTCAATGAAACCTATCCGCAATTCGCTTCTATCGACCTTGCTACCGCAACACAAAAAACAAAAGAACTCGCCGCGAAAGTCCTCGATGGTAACGGCGATCCCTACCGTGGCAAAAAACTTTACCGTGAACTCTGCGGTCGCTGCCATCACCTCTTCGATGATGGTGGACGCGTCGGACCAGACCTAACCGGTTATCAACGCGATCAACTCGAAACGCTCCTCCGCAATATCGTCGGACCTAGCCTGGAAATCCGAGAAGGCTACCAGATGGTTCGTATCCTTACCGCTGACTCCCTCGTCCTGACCGGCTTCATCGAAAGCGAACAACCCGACCAAATCGTCCTTCGCAATACCGACGGACAAAGCGTAACCCTCGAACGCTCCGATATCGAACAACTTGAACCCCAAGTCCTCTCCCTGATGCCAGAAGGCTTACTCGATAAACTCGATGATACAGCTCTGCGCGACCTGATGGCCTATCTACGCAGCAGTCAGCCACTGAACGACGGTACCTAACCTCCATACAAATCATTCGAGGTCCGCCATGCCAACCAATACCAATCCTTAGAATCACCCCTTGTTATTCATCATGAAATCCACTCCCGTCAAATACACCGCATTCGTATACACAGCTTTCGTATACACCGCTTTCTGGTGCACCGTCATTAGCATCATCATCGCATGGAATCCAAATAGTCACGCACAAGTACCATCCGATGCGGAACCCACGCTCAGACTCGCAAGCTTTGATGTCGATGCCACGCCCCCAGTAAACTCCGCGATGGCCTATCAACCCGTCCGCAGGCTCGATGAATTGACCCTTCGTTGCCGAGGCATTGTGCTCATTGGTGCGGGCGATCCCATCGTACTTTGCGCTGTCGATTGGATTGGGATCGCCAACGGGGGACACGAAGCATTCCGCGTAGCCCTCGCACAAGCGGCCGGTACCACCCCCGATCGCGTCGCTCTGCACACGTTGCACCAACACGATGCTCCCGCTTGTGACTTCACCGCAGAAGACATCATTGCCGATTTAAAGATCCCCGGTTACTCACGCTTCGATGGAGCGTTTCATCGCCAAGTCATCGAACGAGCAGCCTCAGCAATCACAACAGCGATCCCTAATGCTCAGCCTGTAACTCACTACGGTGTTGGCACTGGTTTGGTGAAAGAAGTAGCCAGCCAACGTCGTATAGCTGGCCCCGATGGTAAAATTCGTGCCACGCGAACCAGTACCACCAAAGACCCACTCTTGCGTGCCGAACCCGAAGGTGTCATCGACCCGAACGTCTCCTTGCTGAGCTTCTGGAACAACGAGCAACCTATCGCCATGCTCAGCTACTACGCTTGCCACCCACAAAGCTACTACCTTCGCGGGATCCCCAGCCCCGACTTCCCTGGTATCGCCCGTTTTATCCGGGGCCAAGACCGCAATAACACATTGCATGTGCACTTCAATGGCGCGGGAGGCAATATCACCGCAGGTAAATACAACGACGGCGCTGAAACCAATCGCATGCTCTTGGCGAATCGGCTTGCCGATGGACTGCGGCTCGCCGAAGAACACACGGTTCGAAAGCAACTCACTCCCTCCGACATCCGATGGTCAAGCCTGCCGGTGGCATTGCCACTTGCAAGACACCTCAACGAAGAAGACTTACTGCGCAAGTTGAAAGAGACACCGCCGAAGGGAACGATATCCTATGCCGATCAGCTAGCGTTCCTTCGGCGCATGCAGCAAGGACATAAGATTGCCATTAGCTGTCTATCGATTGGCGAAGCACGGGTGCTACACATGCCAGGCGAATTGTTTGTTGAATATCAGTTAGCCGCCAAGGCCATGCGTCAAGACCTACACGTCATGATGGCAGCCTATGGAGACTACGGCCCGGGATACATTGGAACCGAGCAAGCTTATTCAGAAGGCGGATATGAAACCCAACCCACCTCCAGCAGCGTCGATCCTTCCGTCGAGCCCTTGCTCCTCGACACCCTTGAGCAACTACTCAATCCCTGATCCCCTCCAGACCGATTCTCACGCCCTGTCTTCTTTGCGTCTTCGCGTCTTTGCATGAGCCACTCACACCCCTCGCACGCCCGCAGAGGGCCAAGCCTCTGAGTCGTGGTACAGAGTCGCTACTGAGTCGTGCTACTGAGTCGTGCTACTGAACTGTCTTGGCTCCCCTTCTCCCGCGGGCGGGAGCAAGGGGCGGGGGGGATGAGGGTGGGAAGAGCACTGGACTGCGATTGAAGCTGCTTGGTGTGATTCAATCATAAACAAGGCCAGCAGGATAGTTGTCACTTTACATGCAGTTCGCAAAACAAAAAAGCGATTGTGCTATCACCAATATCCCGCGACGTAACTCAAAACATTCTGGTCTTCTTTGCGTCTTCGCGTCTTTGCGTGAGAGACGCACATCCCTCGCACGCCCGCAGAGGGCCAAGCTACTGAGTCGTGCTACAGAGCTGTCTTGGCTCCTCTTCTCCCGCGGGCGGGAGCAAGGGGCGGGGGGGATGAGGGTGGGAAGAGCACTGGACTGCGATTGAAGCTGCTTGTTGTGATTCAATCATAAACAAGGTCAGCAGGATAGTTGTCACTTTACATGCAGTTCGCAAAACAAAAAAGCGATTGTGCTATCACCAATATCTCGCGACGCAACTCAAAATGTTCTGCCTTCTTCGCGTCTTTGCGTGAGACCTTTCAACCAAGTCTCACGCAATTACTCAACTCAACACACTTATAACTAAGCTGCCTTGCGACGACGCTTCCAAGCCGCAACGCCTACACCACCCATCGCAAAAATGGCGAGTGAAGTAGGTTCAGGAACTGCCGCAGAACCGGCCGTAATCGGCGTGTTCGGGGTCGACTCATAAGCCCACTCATGGAGGATAATGTCTCCATTCGCGGGATAGTCATCCAGGTCCCCCAAGATAGACAACTTGGCCCATCCGTAAACCAAATCTTCGTTGCTCGAAAGATGCAATCGAAAACCAACATACTTCTCGGTCGCTCCTGCAAAATTCCCTTCAAGCGCCTGACCGGTCGTGACGTCCCAGGTCTGTATCTTAGCCCAAGGAGTACCATCCCCAGCAACGTCTGTACCCCAAGAGTTAGCTGCTAAGGTGTCTGCGATTAGAAATCCTCCCGATAAATTCGCAGCTGCATCCTTCACCTCCACCTCAGCATAGCCGGTCGTTGCCGTTCCATTGACAACAATCCCTGCATAATCCGTCCCACTTGGCATCGCATCGGTGTCCAATGGACGCACTGCAATGCCAAGTCCAACAATTGCCGTAGCGCTTAGATCTAACACGAACCCAATGTCTGCTTCGGAATCACCATCCAAATCGAAACCCACGAACCCCGTCTCATTCACCAACGAAAGGTTGAGCTCACCACTACCAATGATCCCAGCTTGTGCGATCGAAGCACCACCTACAATCGTGCTACCAGCAATCGCATAAGCCAACAAACGACGATCCAACGAACCCAATTGATCTTTTTGCATAATTCCCCCGAATGTAAACGGAAAAGCTCTAAATGTCTGCTCGACTCGCGAAAGCGCACCCAAAGCATCGCTACTAAAATCGCAATAATCCGCAGAACCGGAAAAGTCGTAGCATTCTGTTCCCCCCCCCCCACGTGTCAATCACTTGCCGATTCCACATCGCCGTTTTCACCGAAAAACAACGGGACCAACTCGACAGATGTCAACCCACGGAGACACTCGCTCCCTCCAGAACGATTCTCACGCCCGCTATCGCTCAAGACGCTAAGACGCAAAGGGAAAACCAACCAGAAAACCATGAAAAGATTCT
>CAIJIZ010000238.1 GCA_903820735.1 uncultured Pirellula sp. | reverse complement strand
TATACCCAGAGCCACACGTACCACAATCATTTTCCGTGTAAACAAAATCTTCAATGCTCTGCGGTTCTCGACGTAAACGCTTCAACCGGCATAACTTGGCACCGTGCTGATACCATTGCTGGACCCTCTGGGCGACTGAGGTGACTTTTTTGGGTAAGCTTACTCAAAGGTTTTGGTCGAACCTCGCCGGCTAGAATTCATCGAGGAATCGCGTATGTGCCCCGGTGTTGGGCTTTCTGCTCGTTCTTACCTCAAGTAGACTCGGAGGTTTGGTGACACTACACCCTCAACCAATTTCAATCCGCCTATGCGCTGCCTCACCACGATCGAAGGAAAAAACCAAGCCGAAGTCTTTGTGGCTTATCTGCTTACCCTCGATATCTCGACGCATGTCGAACCTGCCCAGTCGGAGAAATCAGCCGGTTCGGCCGATGCGCAAGGAAGCCCGATCGATCCAACGAAACAGCTTTGGGAAGTCTGGGTTCGAAACGAAGATCGAATGAGCCTCGCGCAAATCGCGTTGGCAGAATTTCAGTCTGACCCCAACGATCCGAAATATGCGGCTGCTTTAAAGCAAGCGAACTCCATTCTGAAAGAAAAGTTGCAGGAGTCCAAGGCGCGTCAGGGGAACATCAAGACGACGAGAGACTTGTCGAGAAACTCTCTTGTCGGAGGAAAAACGCCTCCTTTGACACTTACCTTGTTAATTCTTTGCTGCGTCCTGAGCTTGCTCTCCTCATTCTCCCAGCCGGAGCCTCAAAACCGACTTGGGAATTCGATCGTCAAACAGCTTAAGTTCGCTGATATGAATCGATACAACGCCACTAAAGATCCGGCGGTCTCGCTCAAGCAAGGGGAGTGGTGGAGGGTGTTTACTCCCGCTTTCCTACATGGTGACCCGTTTCACTTGCTGATGAACATGTTCGCTTTGTTTTCCTTGGGCGGTTTGGTCGAACGCCTGGAAGGGACCCGCAGATATGCTTGGATTGTGCTTTTGCTGGCGATTGGCTCGCACTTACCCCAAGGGTTACTCAAAGAAAACATCTGGAATATCCAAGGGCTCTCGGGTTCGCCTAACTTCGTCGGGATCTCGGGAGTGATCATGGGTCTCTTTGGCTATATCGCGATGAAGACGTATTTGCGCCCCGAGCTCGGTTTCTCGCTTTCCCCGCAATCGTTTTTCATGGTTGGAATCATCCTAGTCCTCGGTTTTGCGGGGGATATCGCAGGGTCGGTCGGGAATTTGCACATGGCGAACTTCGCTCACCTCGGAGGACTTATCGCCGGACTAGTGCTTGGATGGTTGATGAGCACGATTGCCAATAATCGAATAGCGCCCCGCTAAAGATTATTCGTCCGTTTCTCGTCCGTTGCTACGAACTGATGGGCTTCCAAGCCAGTTACGTAAGGCGTGCAGTCTGAGTTACAGACGACTGCCGAAGGGGTGGAGCAGAGTCCTAGCCCAAGAATTTTTTGATGGACTCGACCAGATCGGCAATGGAGAACGGTTTTGGTAAGACTGCGTTTGCACCAAGCCTTTCAGCGCGTGCAAGAATTCCATCATCTAGTTTTGCGGACATCAAGATACAAGGGAGCATCGGTAGCGACTCTCGGACTCGTTCGAGTGCACCTAGGCCGTCGAGCCTCGGCATATGGATATCAAACAGGGCGAGATGAATGTTTCCGTGCGCAACTACTTCTACAGCCTCCAAGCCATCAGAAGCCAAACATGTAGAATAGCCACGGCGAGATAATACCTCGCTGAGGGTCGTGCGAAATGCGTCATCGTCGTCGGTGATTAATACTCGTTGCCCCATAGCTTTAACGCCCCATCGCTTTAACGCCCAACAACTTTAGTGCCCCATCGATTCCGTGCCCTGCGATGCCCAACGATCTGGTCTCCATCGACTTGCTCCGAAAACTCCTCTAGACAAATTATGACCGCTTGACCCGCGGGAATCAATTCCGGATCCAACAAGATGCACTCAGCCGATCGATCCATCGACCAGAAGACGTTTTGGAGCCAAGCTGCCCGCGAATTAGATGAACTCGCCCTTGATTCACTTGCTCGGTCACTACGACCGACGGAGCACTTAAGTCCAACACACATCGTTCGCGACGGACGAAAACTCCTCCATTTCGCATCCAATGATTACCTTGGACTCGCTTGGCACGCGAGCCTGGCCTCCGGCCTATCTGAAAGACTCAACGAAAGGAGCGATAACGGCATTTATTCCAAGTACCCCAGCGGAGCGACGGCCAGCCCGTTGATACTCGGGGCTACCCTGGAATACGATCGGCTTTGCCAAACCATCGCTAGATGGCAAAATACTCAGAAATCTGTTGTTTTTTCCTCGGGTTATGCCGCCAATCTCGGAACCCTCCGAGCGTTGGTCGCACCCGAAGATGTCCTGTTTTCTGACTCCTTAAACCATGCATGCTTGATCGATGCTTGCAAGCTTTCCAGGGCCAAAGTGATCGTGTATCCCCATGCGAATTGCGATGCCCTCGAAAGCCTTCTTAAAACGCATCGCCAAGCCTACCGCATGGCGTGGATTCTGACCGATTCCGTCTTCAGCATGGAAGGTGACCTCGCTCCGATCTTGAAGATCGAAGAGCTTGCCAGGGCCTATCAAGCCATTCCATTAGCCGACGAGGCCCACGCAAGCGGCGTTCTCGGCGAGCGAGGCAAAGGGCTACTGGATCTCCTCGGGGCTGACCCAAACTTGTGGATTAAAACGGGAACATTAAGCAAAGCTGTCGGGAGCGTCGGTGGATTTGTTGCCGGATCGGAGATCCTGTGCCGATTGATCGTGCAACGTGCTCGCACGCTGATCTTCTCAACCGCCCTTCCACCCAATACGTTAGCCTCGTGCGCTCAAGCCATTGAAATCTTGCAATCGTTGGATGAGGAACGCCGCAAACTCCAAGAGTTAAGCGAGCGACTAGTAATCGGACTACGCGAAATCGGACGAAACGTGCACGTCGAGAACTCGAACCACCAGGACAAAACAAGTGGGCTGGAAAATCAAGCAAGCAATTTAGTAGCAATCCATACTCCGATCATTCCGATGTACGTCGAATCGCCCCAAGCCGCCATCTCGCTGTCGAAGTATCTTGAAAGCCAAGGTATCTTTGTGCCGGCTATCCGGCCTCCGACGGTACCTGCCGACCGCTGT
>CAIJIZ010000237.1 GCA_903820735.1 uncultured Pirellula sp. | reverse complement strand
TTCCCTTGGTCATCGGTGTGCATCGCTAAGCTTGTGTTGCGCTCGATGGGTTGGAATCCGCCACCATTGAGGACACGCTTGGAGTTAAAGTCGATCATTACCCATGCATTGGCTGCAGATAGCAATTCAACAAGGTTCTCTCGAGAGCATAGATCGAGGGGGAGTTGATTCGGATGGTTGCAAACAACTTTAGTACGCACTCTCGTCCAGGCCGATTTCGCTTCTTCCCAATTTGTCGGGTCGTCTGAGAGTAGAGCTAAGACCGTCATTGCGGTGTCATCATCCATTTGCTTTGCAATCCAGGATTGTGTTCCGTCGAGGATTGCCAAGAGATTCCAATCGATTTTTCGTTCCATAATTCGCCTCATCTCTACTTACAAAGTTGCTAAGCAGTGTGTGCGGATGGATTTTATCGCGAGATGGTTTTTTACTTCCAAAATGGTCGATATTTTTTATGCCGCGTGCGTTTTTCCGTGTCTAACGTGCCTGGTAAACCTGGTTCAAACACGAGCGCAGCGAGCGGTCAGGTGCGTGTGGGATGCGCGGACAGAGTCTCACGCAAAGAAGCAAAGACGCAAAGAAGACAGGGATGTAGATCTTTTGTTTTGGGCTTCTGTTTTATGACATTCTGTTTGGTCTTCCCTTTGCATCTTGGCGTCTTGAGCGATAGCGGGCCTGAGTATTGGTCGGGAGGGATTCAGGCGAAGATTTTCAGGGGTGAGGCATCGTTGTTGCAGTCTTAGCAACTCTGCTTATCGAAGTTCCGATCCGATCGAACCTCGCAAAGTAAGCTATTCGAAAGTACAATACGCGAAGCATAATTAAACGGGATTTATCTTTCGTCCAGCGTTATCTTGGCAGAGTGTAGGTAGGTAAATGCGAATCCTTCAGTGCAATCATCAGTTTCCACCTTTTTCGCGACAAGGATCGGAGCTGCACTGTTGGCAATTGACTCAGAGTCTTGCGGCAACCGACGAAGTTGCTGTATTCCACATCTCTGAAGTTCCGAGCAAAAAGCCTCGTCGGTTGGAGCGATCGAGTCCGGAGGGATATCCGGTTTTCCATGGTATCGACGGAGGCCATTACGCGCGATTAGCGAACTGGAACAACCCGATACTTGTGAAGCATTTTCAGACGGCTTTAAACGAATTCAAGCCGGATGTTGTTCACTTTCACAACTACTTGAGTCTCGGTGATGACTTGCCGACCGTTGCCAAGCGATTTGGAGCGGCGGTTGTCTATACCTTGCACGACTTCGGTTTGATCTGCCCGAATCACTTGCTTTGGCGAACCGATGGAAAGCTATGCAACAAATCGCGTCCAGATTTTTTTCAGGACTGTTGTCCAGTAAATCTGCGTGTAGCATCATCCGGTCAGCCCCCATTGCGCAGGCATATACCACCTTTGTCGCGTTGGCAGGTTTTTGCGTCCCAGCAATCAAATCCGTTGGTACGAGGGCTTTTGAATACTGCACTGAAAGTGCCCCAAATGATATATGGGCCGCCTGAGAACGCGTCGGTACCACAGAAACGTGAGTTCTTTTTCGATCACACACGGCGCATCTTTCAAGATGTCGATTTATTTTTGGCCCCAAGCAATTTTCTGATGGAACGATTGATCGCGTGTGGGCTACCAGCGGACAAAACCGAACATGTCCGTTATGGCATTCGCTCGATGCGAATGTCGGGTGGAACGAATCCTCCCGCTGGTAAAATTCGCTTCGGTTACATCGGTGCCTTTCATGCACAAAAAGGGATCGAAGTGCTATTGAAGGCGTTCGACGGACTCGGTGATCGAGCGAGCCTTCATGTCCACGGCTCTTCATTTGGAGGACCCGTGGCCGAGAGCTATTGGAAACGGATCACGCAAAATCCTCCCGAGGGATTTCATTTCGGAGGGGCATATCGCAACGAAGATCTCGAACGCATACTCTCCGATATCGATGTCGTCGTAGTGCCGAGTCTTTGGTACGAAAACTCACCTTTTACTATCCAGGAAGCGTTTCAGTCCGGTATCCCAGTATTGACATCGAATATTGGCGGAATGGCGGAACTTGTTCGAGATGGAATCGACGGCATGCATTTCAAGGTCGGAGATCCAGAGGATCTGCGTCGATGCATGGTCTCGATCATCGACAACCCGCAAAAACTTGACGAGTTCAAAGTAAATCTTCCTAAGCTGCCAACGATCACTGGCCAAGCGGAGTTGATTCGAGCTCACTACCAAAGACTCTTGAGCAACGACGCATGAGTTCTACGAGCGGTTGGCCTCTAGGGGACTTCAATTCTCGCAATGGGAATGACTTATGCGAATCAGGAAATTGATCGCTTTGGTCGATTTCATAGGATAGCAATCGCAAGCTATTGTTCTTTAAGAAGCCGAGTTACAATCACGTTCGTTGATGGCTAGACGACTGATAATTAATCTACGCAACGGGGTCTTTTGCGTTTCTCATATTTGGTGAATTTATGCGTATTTTGGTAGTTGGTGGTGCGGGATACATCGGTTCCCATGCGGTTCGATTACTCAATGAGACAGATCATGAAGTCTCGGTCTACGACAATTTGTCGCTTGGGCGATCCCAAAGTGTATCCGCCGAGCAGTTGATCGTAGGTGATCTGATGGATACTGAGCGATTGGAGTCGGTTATCCGATCGCATCGCATCGAAGCCGTGATGCACTTTGCGGCGTTTGCCGCGGTGGGTGAGTCGATTGTGGATCCGGCAAAGTACTATCAAAACAACGTAGTTGCCACTTTGGGATTGCTCGATGTCATGCGTCGCTGTGGAGTGAAGAGATTTGTATTTTCTAGTACTACTGCTACTTATGGCCAACCTGAACGAATTCCGATCAGCGAAGACGCTCCGCAGCTACCGATCAATCCGTATGGGTTCTCCAAGTTGGTCATTGAGCGAGCGTTGAAAGATTATGCGAGAGCATACGGTTTTGCGGGAGCTTCCTTGCGTTACTTCAACGCTGCTGGAGCGGCGGCAGATGGGACTTTGGGAGAGGATCACAAACCAGAAACCCATTTGATTCCGTTGGTCTTGCAAGTAGCCCTTGGACAACGGGAGTCGATCCATGTGTTTGGAAATGACTATCCGACTCCAGACGGAACTTGTATACGCGACTACATCCACGTCGAAGATCTTGCCACCGCTCACTTGGCTGCCTTAGAGCGGCTTGAGGAGGGCAATGTGATCGAGGTCAACCTTGGTACTGGAGTCGGTAGCAGTGTCATGGAGGTAATCGAAGCGTGTCGCAAGGCGAGCGGGCACGCGATTCCGGTGGTTCAATGTCCTCGTCGAGCGGGGGATCCAGCACGATTGATTGCCGACGGTTCGCTAGCGAAAAAGGTACTGAATTGGGAACCCCGTTATACATCGATCGACGAAATCGTTTTGACGGCTTGGAACTGGCATCGCACGCACCCTGAGGGCTATAGCACTTCAAGGAGCTAGGGGGATCGGTACTGATCTTAGATGTGGTGGACTTATGGACTTTTTCCAAATCATCGTCCGTAAAGCCAGCGAATCCAAGCCCGTTCCCCTCTCCGTTTAATGCTCATGGCTGTATTCATTACGAGTGGGAGTCGGTGGCGTAAAATATGGATCATTTTGGCAACTTCTTTCGCAGTTTGCTCCCCATGTAGACTGCTTGGCATGTTGCATTTCGTATGTTTCGCAAGCCATCTGAGGCTTGGTTCTTCGAATCGAAAGAAGTCCTCCCATGTTCGAATACAAGGGCTATTGTCATGCTTCTCGAAGTCTTCTTGAAAGGAGACCCCCAATCGATCTTCAAGCCATGGGATTTGTGTGAGATAAGGCTCAATAATTGGATTGGTCATTTCAGAGTGAAGGCGGAAGGGCGTATCAGGCATATCCCCAAGGGCGAGGGTTAATTGGAAGTGTTGCCAAGTCGCCAGTTCCCGGATCCTCGTCTCTTCTTGCCCGAACGATTTGTATGCATAGAGCATACGGACCGCATTTAGTCCGATCGAATCATTGCTCCTGCGAATCGAATGAGAGGCAATGGATACTCCAATCTGTTTGCAGAAGTCTTGGACGACACATCCGTCTTGAAAATCCTTGGGGTCAAATTTTCTTAGTATCAGATTCCCATTTCCGAAATGTGCATCTAGAGTTTCAATTCTCGATCGGTAGTCGATTTTCCTTGGGTCATTAGGTTTAAGCGGAGGGGGGGCGGTTCCACGGGTATCGCGCTGAAGAAAAACGGTTCTTCCTTTTATAATCTGTTGGAAATTGCTTTCGAGGAATCCTTTCCATGGGCGTATGTAGGCGATGATTTGAGCTTTTGTTTTCTCGGTTGATAGCAGTTCAATAAACTGCTTGATTTGGTCCTCGTCCCAAACCCAACTGTCCTCACCTGAGAGAATGAGAGTTCGATGTTGCAGGTTAGCATGTTTTAATTGGCGGGTGAGAAGTCGTTGGTATCGGACTTGTTGTTTACGAGCATACTGGACGTTATCCACATTCTTTCGCCATAGGTGAAATGGCAGTTTTTCCTTGGAGTAAAGTGTCCAAAGCATGCGTGAGCCGTTCACTTCACCCGCGCTGTAATACGAAAACCTCGGATCCTTGAGGCCGAAGTAGAGTGTGTCTTGAATGGACGAGGTGCCTGTTTTTGGCATCCCTATGTGTAGCACACAGCGGTTCATGTTCGCTCTGATTTAACTTCTTTAAAGAACGCCCATCCCCAAGCCCAATTACCCAGTAAGCACATGGGTAGAAGCAGCAGGAAGCGAATCAAATAATTCCAGTTTCCGAAGAGTCCTAGTGCGATTCTTGGGAGTATAAGCACGGGTGAAAGGAAAATCAGGAAGGGGAATCTAGCTACCGTCGGATAGAGGCCTTGGCCTAGCTTTTTTTGATATCTTGCTGCAGCGCCTCCCATTTTCCCGTTATAGCGAAAGAACTCCTTCCAACCTTCGCGGTTCCAGTGCAGTACGCTGAGAGATGGTTTGTAGATGACATCCCAACCCGCATGTTGCACGGCGCGAGAGAATAGAAAATCCTCCGCAAGTGTTTGTTCGGGAAAGGAGACCGATTGGAAGACTTCTTTGCGGCATGCCAAGTTGCATCCGATCAAGAAATTCGAATTGCGGGTTGATTTTCTTTTGGATGGGAAATGGTAGAGAAACTCTAAAAAGTAGACCGCCGACCCGCTCCAGTTCGACCAATTTCTAAAACCGACTGAGCCACCGACGGCACCGGTTTTCGGACTATCGAATTCTTGCAGTAACTGCGGAATCCAGTCTTTCGGTACGACGCAATCTTGATCGACGAAGAGTACAAACGTCCCTTTGGCTTCCCGTGCACCGATGTTTCGAGCTTGTCCAGCCGAGACTTGCGAAGGCATCGCAAGGATGCGTACGAATGGGAATTCCTTCCGTACCAAGTCAACGGTTCCATCGTTGGAGCTTTCGACAACCAGGATCTCGATAGAAAAACCTGCGCCCGCTTCGACGATCGATTTGATACAGTCGCAGATCGTGGCAATTCCACGAAAGGCTGGTATCACGACGGAGATTTGCCCAGCGGATGCCTCAGGGCTGTTTAAATGCATGGTGTTTTTCCATCGTCTTCGTGCGTCCTTGTTGCCCCCTTGATGAGCAGTTTGGCTATTGTTTTGAGAGAAATAAGGTACTGGTAACTAAGCCCAAACGCCAGATGGGGGGGAGAATCAAAGGTTGGGTGTTTATGTCTCACGCAAAGACGCCAAGACGCAAAGAAGACATCGAATCATTACGTGGTGCGGTCCATTACGTGGTGCGGTCCTCCCGGGCCGCAAACACGAGCGCAGCGAGGCGTCATGTTGCATAATAAACTTGCGTGCAAACTTGAGGCGACATCGCACCAGGAGACTTGAACCATATCTGGACTAAGGTGCGTTGATTACCAAGCTGAGCGCAGTTCATGGACTTGAAGTTTTTCCACTTTGGCCGCGCCACCTCGAGTCTCAAAAAAGATTCTTCGGTTATCTGCGTTGGTGTTAAATGGCATCGGTACATAGCAAAGTCCGTCGCTGGCGAAGACTTCTAGCCCGGTTCGGTCACAGTAGATGGTCAGTCGGAGTTTGCCATCGCGAAGCGGTGCTGCGGCTCGCTGCCCGTTGACGCTGATCTCCTGCTTGAGCGGCTCGTAGATGATCATTGCATCTCGGATATTGAAGACGATTTCTTCGGCTTCGCCCGGTTCGATTTCCGCACGCAACTCGAGCAATTCGAAGTTTATCGCATCGAGTGGATTGCGATCTCCCGGTTTGACTTCAATACGCTCAAAGGTCGCCGTCTTCGCTCGCAACGATTCGAGTTCCTTGACTGGGGTAAACGTCAAGCGTGGTCCATCGGAGGTGCGCTGAAGCTTGAGCTCTAATGGGATTGTCATCGACTGATTGAAGCTCATGCCTGGTGTGGGTGTCTGGAACCAACCGATCTGAATGCGACGTCCGTCCGACGTGGGGATATCGCTAAAGGTCTGCGGAGCGTAGAAGCCTCGACCGCGATGCCCGGGTAGCTTCGTTTGCTCCGCCTTAAAGTTCACTCCATCGAAAGTACCGATCGCATACTCGGTATTTGCACCTAGCAGTACCCATTTCTTTTCGGATGAGTTGTTGTCTACCGGGAGTTCAAAGAAGTCGGGGCACTCGTATAAATATCCGCTGCCGGGTATTCCCTCGGTGATACTTGCGAGTTTCCAATCGCGAAGGTTCGGGGAGTTAAAGAAGTGAATGGTATGCTTGCCTTGTAATTCGACGTACAAGACCATCACCCACTGCTTGGTAGGTTCGTGCCACAAGACTTTCGGATCACGGTTGCCTCCAGTGATTTGTGGCAAAACTGGGTTGCCTGAATACTTGGTAAAGTTCCGTCCGTCGGTGCTGTAAGCGATCCCTTGAACGGTGGGGTTCCCGGCTGCGGTGTAGATGAGCACCATCGGTGGTTTACCGTCTTTGCCAAAACCGCTTGTGTTGTTCCAGTCGATCACGGCGCTTCCGCTAAACATCGGGCCCATGGCATCGGGGAGTAGTTTGTCTCCTAGTTCCTCCCAGTGAACCAAATCCTTGCTTACTGCATGACCCCAGTGCATATTCCCCCATCCCCATCCATAAGGATTGTGTTGGAAGAACAAATGGTATTCGCCATTGAAGTACACCATACCGTTAGGGTCGTTGTTCCATCCTCGTTGGGGCGAGAAATGGAACTGACCTCGCAGTGGTTCATGGTAAAGGTTTGCTGCATCCTTTAATGTATCGCTGAGTTCGATACTGCTGAGGGCTTGGGAGTCTGCGCTGAGTTTGTCGACCCGGAGGGTAAGTGTCTTGTCTTGCAACGCGGAAAGATCCATCGTTGCCCACCAATCAGGGGTCGCATCCGCTAATTCGATGTCATTGCGCACGAGGACTTGACCGTCGACGAGTAGCGTCACGACTCGCTTTGCTGCGCCGTTCTTTATAGGGATATGGAGGTATCGAGAGCTGGCCCGAAGCACACGTTCGGCGTCTTTGATCGACCCAGAGGGTTTGGTGTCGGTCTGGACGATATGATCGATGTTGATATGTCCCCAACCCCCTTTCGCATCATCGACAATCCGGATCACACCTGACTTGCCCGCGAACTCGGAGACATCCCAACTATCTATGTCGAGCGCTTCGCTACCCCCTGCTTTATCGTTGGGGCCCGTGGAACTACGCATTACCTTTGAGTCGACGAGCAATTCAATGGTAAGTTTCTCGGGATTCCTTCCTCCTCCGATCAGAAAAGCGATGTGCTTTCGTTCGATACGAAACATAGGAGATGTGAGTGAGCCGGTCGAATCGTCTCCTTTAAAAAACGAGTTTACGAGCCCTTTGCCTCTGTAACCCTCGACATTCATTTGCCCTGGTAGAGTCCCTTTCGCGGGACCTTGGCCAAATGCCTCGCCGGCGACGATCCACGGTTCGTAGGTGTCTTTCTCGAAATCGGCGATGAGAATGTCATCAGCAGCGAATCCGGCGGGAAGAAGTGACACAGATAGTAACGCGGTAAATAACGCGATGATGTTGTATTGCATAGTTTAAAGGCTTGCGCTCAGGTCCGATTTGAAACGGAGTAGGAGCTAAACGGTCAGAGCTAAACGGAGTATGTGGTAAATGGAGCAAGGGCTACACGGTACTCGGGTAAAACGGTACACGGGTAAAACGGGGCACCGGCTGATTTGGGTGATTGCATGTAAACCTAGCCGAAGCGTCAAACTCACGCAACGCAGGGTTGGCTACGAATCGGCGTTGATCCATTGGAATTCAAGGTTGAGAGTGATTAGCCCAGAGGCTCACTTTTGCAAAACGTGGAGGCTTCGGTTGGCAAAAGACCTTCGCCGTAATTAAAGTGGGGGCGGCGAGAGCGTTTCTCGATCTTCTTTTCCTTTACAAACCTGAAAACAAATCGAAATACATCATGCGTAGACATTGGGTTTTGGCGGCTAGCCTGGCGCTCGTTGTCGGTAATTCACAAGCCTTTCCACAAGATAGCGATGAGCCGAAGGACGAAACACCGGGAGTCAACTCCGGTTTGGTCTCCGCCATGAAGTTTCGGGGGCTTGGGCCGGCCTTTATGTCGGGCCGTATCGGAGACATTGCGGTCGATCCGGTGAATCGATCGATTTGGTACGTGGTCGCATCCTCCGGTGGGGTTTGGAAGACCGAGAATGCGGGGGTGACATTCAAACCAATTTTTGAGGGGCAAGGGTCGTACTCGATTGGGTGTGTCACGATATGCCCGCACGATCGTCACACCATTTGGGTTGGTACCGGCGAGAACAATTCACAGCGCAGCGTCGGTTACGGTGATGGGTTATACAAATCCACCGATGGCGGTCAGTCTTTCAAGCGGGTGGGATTGGAGAACAGCGAGCATATTGGGATGATCGCAGTTCATCCTCAGGATCCGAATACTGTGTTCGTCGCAGCGCAGGGGCCGTTGTGGAAGGACGGAGGAGATCGGGGATTGTATAAGACGACCGATGGCGGAAAAACTTGGACGAACATCCTCAATATCAGTCCGATGACTGGGATCAATGAAGTACACATCGATCCGAGCAACCCGGATATTCTTTACGCGAGCTCTTACCAACGTCGTCGTCATGAATGGGTTTTGATCGACGGTGGACCTGAGTCGACGGTTCATAAGTCTACCGACGGCGGAGCGACTTGGAGAAAAATCGGTCGCGGCTTGCCTGATTCCGACAAGGGAAAGATTGGCTTGGATATCTCGCCGGTAAACCCCGAAGTGGTTTATGCCATCGTCGAAGCTGCCGAAGACAAAGGTGGATTCTTCCGCAGTGTCAATCGAGGTGAGACATGGGAGAAGATGAGCAGCTACGTATCGAATGGCCCTCAGTACTACAATGAGATTGTCTGTTGTCCGCATAACGTCAATCGGATTTATTCGCTCGATACGATGATGATGGTCAGCGAAGATGGCGGCAAGACCTTCGTCAATCTCGGGGAAGAGGACAAGCACGTCGACAACCATGCATTGGTGATCGATCCTGAGAATGAGCAACACTTGATCATCGGTTGTGATGGTGGTTTGTATGAAACTTGGGATCGCGGTAAGACCTATGATTACAAAGCGAATTTGCCGATCACCCAGTTCTACAAGGTTGCAGTGTCGAACGATAAGCCATTTTACAACGTTTATGGTGGCACGCAGGATAATGCCACGCAGGGGGGCCCATCGCGCACGAACAACGAGCATGGAATTCGCAATAGCGATTGGTTTGTAACCGTCTTTGGGGATGGATTCGAGCCGGCAGTCGATCCGAATGATCCTGATACCATCTATTCTCAATGGCAATACGGTGGGTTAGTTCGTTACAACCGCAAGACGGGAGAGACTGTCGATATCAAGCCGCAGGAATCGAAAGAAGGCCCCGCTTTGCGATGGAACTGGGATTCGCCATTACTGATCTCCCCACATGATCCGAAACGTCTGTACTACGCTTCGCAAATGCTCTTTCGCAGCGACGACCGGGGGGATAACTGGACGGCTATCAGTCCTGACTTGACGAGGCAAATCGATCGAAACCAACTCAAGGTGATGGGTCGGGTGTGGGGAGTTGATGCGGTGGCGAAGAATTCGTCAACATCGCTCTATGGCAACATCGTCGCACTCGATGAATCGACCAAAGCACCGGGACTAATTTACGTGGGTACCGATGAAGGACTGGTGCAAATCACCGAAGATGCAGGTGCTACGTGGCGCAAAGTCGATCGTTTTGGAACGCTTGATGTGCCCGAGTTCGGATACATCAATGACATCGAAGCAGACTTGTTCGACCCCAACATCGTTTATGTCGTTGTGAACAATCACAAGCGAGGGGATTTCAAGCCATATGTTCTTAAGTCGAGCGACCGGGGAAAGAATTGGCAGGTCATCACAGGCGACCTTCCTGAGCGAGGCAGTGTGTATACGCTCAAGCAGGATCACGTGAACCCCAATCTCTTGTTCTGCGGCACCGAGTTCGGTTGTTATTTTACCGTCGACGGTGGGGAAAAGTGGATTGCACTAAAATCGGGACTCCCAACCATTATGGTTCGCGATATCGAGATACAACGTCGCGAGAACGATTTGGTCTTGGCAACATTCGGACGTGGTTTTTATGTTCTTGACGATTACTCCCCATTGAGGAACATCAAGCCTGAGTTGCTTGAGTCCAACACAATGTTCCCGATCAAAAAGGGGCTGATGTTTCAGACCGTCAATCCGATGGGAGTCTCGGGTCGTGGTTTTCAAGGAGCGAACTTTTTTACCGCACCGAATCCTGAGTATGGTGTGACTTTTACTTTCCACTTGAAGGAAGAGCTGAAAAGCAAGAAGTCCAAGCGAGAGAAGAGCGATCGCGAGGGAGCCAAGTCAGGAAAGGACACCCCCTACCCTTCTTGGGAGGATTTGAAGAATGAGGATCGAGAAGTTGCTCCGTCGCGTTGGTTAACTATCCGTGATATGGCAGGAACGGTGGTGCGCAAGATCCCGACATCGACAGAGCGTGGGATGGTGCGTGCGAATTGGGATTACCGCCATTCGGGGCCGAGTGGAGGAAGTCGTCGACGTCGCGCGGGAGGAGCCGGCCCGGTGGCGGTGCCTGGCAAATATACCGTTGAAGTCTCGCAGATGATCGATGGTGAGGTTTCCGAGGTGATTCCCAAGGCTGAGTTCGAAATTGAACCGCTGACCTTCGGTGATACCACAGAGATCAATCGAACCGCTATTCGTGACTTTGCCAAGCAGGTTTACAAGCTTGCTAATGCAGTCAACGCAGCTACCGAGCTTAGCAATGAAGCGATCGAGCGATTGGAAGCGATTGAGAGCTTGACCAAGTCGGCAGCGGAGGTGGACCCGAGCTTGTGGAAAGAAATTCGCGCCATGCAGCTTAGGCTGATCGACGTGCAACAGATCTTCACCGGGGACCCAACCCGCACGAAGCGAAATGAAGGAGCGATGCCGGGTCTGCAAGGCAGGTTATCGAATGCGATGATGGGCGCGTTGGGGAGCACTACCGGCCCGACCGGCACGCATCGCAAGCAGTATGAAATAGCAGGTCAAGAATTCGAAACTGCACTTGGGGAATTGAACAAGCTCCTCGGGACGGAAATTCCTGCGATGCTAGGCCGCTTCGATGCCCTCGGGGCACCTTGGACGCCAGGCCGACCGATCCCAAATTGGCGATGACCCATTGAAATTGCTCCATTGCGTTGGGTGACAGAAAAAGCGATGATTGACGTTGAAGGGAGAGTGCTTGAGTAACGCATCGTCGGGAACCCTGCAGAAAAATGGAGAAGCCGCAGATGGCACTTTTACCACATCCATCAATGATCCTTGTTAGGATGATACTGTTGTTTGTGGTGGTTCGTTTGGTTTTTTCCATGACCCTTGTTGCGGCTCCACCAACCGGTGTAGCCCCGTTTTTGGGGGAAAATTGCAAGCAATGCCACAATGCGACGGACATGGCAGGCGGATTAGACATCGATGCATTGGATTGGGCTATCGAATCGCAAGAGAACCGACAGCGTTGGATTCGAATCCACGATAGGGTGGTTCGAGGTGAGATGCCGCCGGAGTCTACACTCAAAGATTCGGAACTTGGACCCATTGCACAGACCCTTAGAAACTCGCTGCATTCCGAAATCTCGGAGCGACAGGATCGCGATGGCCGGACATCTTTCCGGCGGTTGAATCGCCGAGAATTCGAAAATAGCCTTCATGACCTGCTCGGAATCGACACCCCGCTTCAACACCTACTGCCCGAGGATGGCAGGGCAAGTGGCTACGATACCGTGTCGGAAGGACTACGTATCTCGGGTTTGCAATTGGAGAAGTACCTTGAGGTCATCGAGTTAGCGCTAGACGATTGCGTTCGGTTGACCGAGGCTCCCGAGGTGTTCCAAAAGCGGTTGCGATACCACGATGAAAAAGGGGTACGAGAGAATCTTGACAAGGCTGAGGGTGTTGTTGACCCTGTTTCGGGAGAAAAACATCGGCAATTGTTCCGTCAAACCGAGGATGCAATCGTCTTTATCAGCCATGGATATTCGCCGGACGACCTGAGGCAATTTAGCCCGCCAGCGAATGGACTTTATCGGATTCGAGCATCGGCGTACGCAGTGGATACTCGACAAGAAACTGTGGCATTGAAAGTGTACTCTAGCGATTGGAAGACCAGTCGCATGCTGCGTTACTTCGAGCTTCGAGAAGGAACGCCGCGCATTGTGGAATTCACCACACGGCTAACCACCAACGATCATCTTCGATTCACCGGGTATGGGATCGGTATCGACTCCCAAGGCAAGAGTGTGTGGAACGTCGAGACCGTTAAGGATTGGAAGGTTCCTGGAATGGCCCTTGAATGGGTCGAGATCGATGGTCCTTTGGTTGAACAGTGGCCACCCGAAAGCGTTTTGCGTGTGTTCGGTGATTCATCGGTACGCAAACTTAAGCAGCGAGGTAGTTGGACGAAAAACGGTCATGTCGCTTACGCATTAGAACCGGAGAATCCAAAGTCCGAATCCCATGACGCGCTCTATCGATTCGCTCAGCGGGCGTTTCGCAGACCGATCCAGGAGGGAGAAGCCGATCGCTTCATCGCTTTGGCACACGCGGAATTGGATTCGGGTCGTTCGTATGAGCAAGCGATGCGAGTGGCTTTACGAAGCATCCTGATTTCTCCCAAATTCCTGATGCTCGAGGAGACCCCGGGCAAGCTGGACGATTATGCGCTTGCTTCTCGGCTTTCCTACTGCTTTTGGAGCAGTCCTCCGGACGACGAGCTCCTGGATCTGGCCAAGAGCGGTAAGCTATCTGAGGCCGATGTTTTGCGGGCTCAGGTTGATCGACTTTTGGATTCCCCCCGCAGTCAAGAATTTATAGTATCGTTCGCTGGGCAGTGGCTTGACCTATTCCAAATTGATGCAACCACACCTGATGCGAAACTGTATCCCGAGTACGACGATCTTCTCAGGGATTCGATGGTTGCAGAGACTCAATCATTCTTGCGGGAGCTATTGCAAAAGAATTTGCCTATTGATGCGATCATCGATTCGGATTTCGTTATGATCGATCGACGACTGGCCGAGCACTATGGGCTGCTCGATGAATTTCACAACAGCGATTCGAATCTTTACGGCGAAGAGATACGCCGGGTGCAACTCCCACAAGGCTCTCCGCGAGGAGGGATCATGACGCATGCATCAGTTCTCAAGGTTACAGCCAATGGTACCGTAACCTCTCCTGTGCTTCGTGGTGCATGGATACTAAGGCGATTGATAGGTCGTCCGCCCTCTCCCCCACCACCGGTCAATTCGATTGAACCAGATACGCGTGGAGCGACCACGATTCGCGAGCAGTTGTCCAAGCATCGCGACTCGGAGACTTGCAATCGTTGTCATCGAGAGATCGACCCTCCTGGATTTGCATTAGAAAGTTTCGATGTGATCGGCGGGTTTCGGGAAACATATCGATCGGTTGGCGAAGGCACACCCCCTACGTATAAACTGCACGGTAGAGATATTTGGGAGTACAAGCTTGGGAAGCCGGTCGATCCCAGTGGCCAGACTTCCGATGGAATTGCGTTTTCGAACATCGAGACCTATCGAAGCATCCTGCTGCGCGATCAAGCCCAGATTTCAAGGTCGCTGGTCGAGCAGTTCGCTACATATGCGACTGGGGCGGCTATCAGCTTTGCAGATCGAGAGCAAGTCGATCGCATTGTTGCGGATGTTCAAGCAAGCGGAGGCGGGATCCGCACGTTGGTCCATCGCGTGGTTGCGAGCAAGCTATTTACCAACAAGTAGTCCCATCGCTCCGAACGGAAAGTCCTCAAGAAACACATTGAAAGAGTAAGTGATGAACTATCCCAAAGGTGTATTCAGGGCCAATCGACGAACCTTTTTGAAGGCAAGTGGAGTTGGATTGGCATTGCCCATCCTGGATGCGTTTCTCCCTAAAGGTGTTCGTGCCGCACAGGAGAGAATCCCGCAGCGATTGGTCTGTATTTGCACCACTCTTGGACTGCATGCACCGTTTCTTTTTCCGGAATCTGGTGGTTCTGCTTTCGAGATGACACCTTATTTGAAAATACTCGATTCACACCGTGGGGATTTTACGTTAATCAACGGGATATCTCATCCGGACCAGTCTGGGGCGGATGGTCATTCATCATCGATGACATGGTTGACCGCAGCGCGTCACCCAGGACTTGCGGGCTTTAGAAACTCGATCTCTATCGACCAATGGCTCGCTTCGAAAATCGGATTAGAGACACGTTTTCCATCGCTCCAACTGAGTACGGACGGATCGAGTCAATCGTATACATCCAGTGGGATCATGATTCCGGGCGAGCAATCACCATCGCGGATGTTTACCAAACTCTTTCTCGAGGGAACCGTTGAGGCCAAAGAGGCTCAGATTCAGAAGTTGCGTGAAGGCAAGAGTATCATGGATACGGTTCGGGAAGAAACACGGCAATTCCAGAACCAGATCGGTAAAGAAGACCGCAAGAAGCTTGAGGAGTACCTGCATTCGGTTCGGGAAATGGAACAGAGGTTGTCATCGGCAGAAGCTTGGGTGCATAAGCCAAAACCCAAGGTCGACGCTGAGGTCCCTCAGGATATCAAGGAAAGCAAGGACTTGATTGGACAAATGCAATTGCTTTTCGAGTTGATCCCACTTGCCTTGCAGACCGATTCCACGCGGTTGATCACTGTCATGGTCCAAGGCCGAAATGATGTTCCGCCGATTCCTGGAGTCAGTATCGATCACCATAACTTGTCGCACCATGGTCAAGATTCGCAGAAAATTGAGCAATTGCGTTTGATCGAAGAGGCTCAAATCCACGCGTTTGACAAGTTGCTTGCTGCACTGAATCGTAAACAGGAAGGGGCATCGCGACTTTTAGACAGCACCACCGTATTCTTTGGAAGCAATTTAGGAAATGCCAATTCGCACGATACGAAAAACATTCCACTGCTGCTTGCCGGTGGTAGATTTCGACACGGTCAGCATTTGATTTTGGATCGCGACAAGAACACGCCTTTTTGCAATCTCTTTGTACAGATCGCACAGCAAATGGGGCACGAGCTCGACCAATTCGGTAGCAGTTCTGGCAGCGGTGTCCAAGGACTCGAGTATCGATCAACCTGATGGATGTCTCAGGTCTTGAGTTTCAATGCGGGATTCTTAGGTAGGACGAGCAAATCGCATTGTTTCACGCAAGGATTTCGTTGACCAGTTTTCCATGGACATCGGTCAATCGGAAGTCGCGACCTTGAGCTCGATAGGTGAGTCGTTCGTGGTCGAAACCGAGGCAATGAAGCAACGTGGCTTGGATGTCGTGCACATGCACTGGCTTATCGATGATGTTGTATCCGAGTTCATCGGTAGCTCCGTGGGTAATCCCGGGTTTGATGCCGCCACCTGCCAGCCACATGCTGTAGGCTTTCGGATGGTGGTCGCGTCCGCGCGAGCGTCCGAGGGCTGCGTTGCTTTCAACCATTGGAGTCCGTCCGAATTCGCCACCCCAGATCACTAGGGTTTCGTCGAGCAGGCCTCGTTCTTTGAGGTCGGTGACCAACGCCGCACTTGCTTGATCCGTTGTTTTGCAGTTGCCACGGTGGTTTCCGACGACATCGCTATGTGCATCCCAGCCTTCATGGAAGATGTTCACGAAACGCACCCCTCGTTCGATCATGCGGCGGGCAAGTAGACAAGCTCTTGCGAAGGATGGGGTGGCCGGATCGCATCCGTAGAGATCGAGCGTGGCCTTCGATTCGCTGCGTAGGTCCATCAGTTCCGGTGCAGAGGATTGCATACGAAAGGCCATTTCGTAGTTTGCCAGCCGCGTTGTGATTTCAGGGTCGCCAGATTCTTCGAGTTGCATGCGGCTAAGGTTGTTAACGAGGTCGATCGTCTCTCGCTGAAGCGTCGGGTCGATCCCTACAGGGTTGGTTACGTTCAGGATGGGATCGCCTTGGTTGCGAAATCTCACTCCGGTGTAAATGCTTGGTAAGAAGCCGCTAGACCATAGACCGGTACCGCCACTGATACCGCTACCGGTGCTCAGAACAACAAAAGCTGGAAGATCTTTTGTCTCGCACCCCAACCCGTACGTGACCCACGATCCGAAACTTGGACGACCCGGTACAGCAAAACCTGTCTGGAAAAAGGTTTGTGCAGGGGCGTGATTGAATTGATCTGTGTAGCAGGATCGAATCAAGCAGATGTCATCGGTGATCTTGGATAGGTAGGGTAATGCTTCTGAGATTTCCATGCCCGATTGCCCGTGTCGAGCGAACTTGAACTGCGGACCCATCACCGCCGCATCGGAGCGAATAAATGCGAGCCGTTGGCCTTCGGTCACCGAAGCCGGAAGGGGCTTGCCGTCCATTTCCGTCAGTGCTGGTTTGTTGTCAAAGAGTTCTAGATGGCTTGGAGCACCCGCCATGAACAGGTGGATGACTGCTTTGGCTTTACCAGGAAAGTGTGGAGGGCGAGGAGCCAATGGATCGACGTAGCTGCCCGCTTGTGGGATTGGAGGTGCGGCTTGAAGTTCGTTGGCGAGCAAGCCTGCGAGGGCTAGTTTGCCGGTACCAATTCCGCAATCGCGAAAGAAATGGCGGCGGGTGACTTCGAGGCACGAGCGTTCAAATGGGTTCATAACGAGTGTTTGCCTTGTTTATCGTTTCGTGACGAATTCGTCCATGTTCATCAAAGCGCGTCCGACGAGAGTCCACGCCGCGCAAGCGATACTTGAGTCAGATGGTTCCCCTGCAGCGAGCGCTTTTGCAGATTCGGGAGCAGCGGTAAAACGCTGGACTTGTTTTTGGTAAAAGTCGAGTACTGCAGTGATTTCGTTCGTGGTTGCGGGGCGCGAGAAGCATCGTATGAAAGCTTGGTTGATCCGTTCTTCAGGTGTTCCTTCATAATGGATTAAATCTTTGCCGAGGGCTTGGGCCGCCTCCATGATGATTACATCGTTGAGCATGGTCAATGCTTGCAGAGGTGTATTGGATTTGTCGCGTCGAACGATACATGCTTCACCGGAAGGTGCGTCGAAGGTGTTCGCAAAAGCAAACGGAGCTGTTCGTTTGGTAAAGGTGTAAAGGCTTCGGCGGTAACGATCGGGCCCTTGGCTCGTTGCCCAATTCATCGCACCATAGGTCCCCTCGGTAGTAACGCTTGGGGGTTGAGGTGGGAACACACTCGGGCCGAACATTTTCTCGGATAGGAGTCCCGATGATTGAAGAGCCGCATCGCGTACTTCTTCTGCATCGAGTCTCATCCGAGGTCCTCGCCAAAGCAGAATGTTTTCGGGATCCTTCTCTTCGCCAATTGCATTGGAGTGACTTGATTGCTTATACATTTGGCTGGTAACGATGAATCGGTGAAGCTTCTTAAAAGACCATCCTTCATCCATGAAATGGACCGCTAGGTAGTCGAGGAGTTGTGGGTGAGATGGCGGGGTTCCTTGGAAACCGAAGTCGTCTTGGGTTTTGACAATGCCACGTCCGAAGAAGGATGCCCAAGTTCGATTAACAACGACACGTGCTGTCAGTGGGTTTTCTCGACTGACGAGCCAGCGAGCAAAGCTAAGGCGATTTTTTGGGGCATCGGGTGGGAGTGGGTTGAGAACCGATAGCACGCCAGGGTCTACAGGATCGGTGGGTTGAGTCCATTCCCCGCGATTGTGGATGAAGGTTTTGCGTGGGTTCTCGTCGGGACGTTCTTGGAGCACGAGGGAAGTTAAAAAGGATTGTGGCCTACGAAGGTCATTGATTTCTTTGTTCAACGAAGCGAGTTGTGGAGCACGGAGCAAGAACTCGGTTTTCAGTTGCTGTGTTTCGGTTTCGGACCAATCTGATTTGTGAACCAGA
>CAIJIZ010000236.1 GCA_903820735.1 uncultured Pirellula sp. | reverse complement strand
TGGCGTTCTTGACAGCAAGCGCCAGCGCAGGAGCAAACCAGACTACTGCAGTACTCAAGAGACCTAGTCCCGCAGCCAAGTACAGATTTTTCAACAGCGCAACGAAAACCAGTAGCAGTCCCACGATTGGCACTAGCAAATGCCACAGCGGCCAGACCAAACTAGGAACTTCGCTCAGTGGAAACCCCAACTTAACCCATGACTTTATCCCGCTGCTTCCTCGCCAGTATTCCTTCTGCAAAAAGTTCCTGATCGACTTCGGTTCGCCATGGTGGTAGTTGCGGATGCTCGGGTCACAGATTACCCGACCGCCTACGGCTCGCAAACGGTGGCACAGATCGACATCCTCTGACGCGACGAGGTTTTCGGAGAACCCTCCGATTTCTAGAAAGTCACGTCGATAAAGGATCATGTTCCCTGCGCCGAGCCATTCGGTTTCAAACGCACCATGATTCATTGCTCGCAATCGGTGAATGGCCCAAACGGATTGGACCCAAGTCGACTTGATCGGCGGCAAACAGGGTGCACCGACCATCGTTTTGCCAGGATGTTTCGCCAACGAAGCGATCGCTGATTCCAGCCAGTCTTCGGGGACTTCGTGATCTGAGTCGCAGAAAGCTAAAAGTTCGGCCTGGGTTTGTGCGACCCCGAGGTTTCGCATGGCACCGACGCGTAGGCCTGGACCATCGAGCACTTTCGCGCCATAGGGGATCCCTACCGATGGGCTTTCGTCGCTCGATCCGTTATCGACGACAATAACTTCGTGTTCTACCGTTTGTTTGCTCAGGGAAGCCAGCATCACCGAAAGTCGCTTCGCATCGTTTTTTACAGGGACAACAACAGCGACCTTCTTACCCGCCGGTTGGCTACTAGGATAATCGACCATGGCTTATTGGGGTCTCGCAGAGTGAAAGGAATTCACGGCTTGCATGTATCGGACTAGTTCTTTCTTATTACTTACTTCCACAAAGCGTTGATCAAGACCCAGCCTAAGGCTGCGATTAAAGCCAATGAGACAACACCGCCAGCGAGAATAATCTTCTTTGCTCTGGCAATCGCTTCTCGTCGCTGTGGGATGAAGGGTTGCTGCTCAGGCCATTGGCTTGGCAATTGAATTTGCTTTGGGGCAAGGCGATCGAAATCACGAATCAAGCTTTCCCGTTGCCACCCACATACCATCAGTAACACGACAGGTCGGCACAGGGACTTGGTTGGGAATCCATCGAGTGTTCGCATAACGTAGTCATAGAACCAATCGGCTTTTTGCATCATTGCGGAACCTTCCTCCCGCGTGGGGCACCATCTTGCGGCGTAAGCAAGAATATGCCATTTGCGGATATCTTGGGCGGCCCACGTTTCGGTCGGGTATTGCAAGTGTTCTGGACGGTCTAGTGTTGGTCGTTCATTTTTGAGCATCCAGCGAGCGTAATGCAACAAGCATGCGACGGCGTACTTGTGATTCTCTTCTTGACCGGGCATCGTCTCAAGTAGATCGATCAAGCGACACTGGGCTTGCAAGTGCATCGTATAGAACCAACGCAATTCGGCATTGAGCAAGTCGAGGCTGTCGAGATCCTGATCGGGGTGCACACAGCGACGCATTAAATAATTCACCATCTCGAGATACTTAGGTTCGCCCGTCAGTTCATATCCTGTGAGCAAAACATGAATGGCATTCCCAGACGCACGCCCTGGGCCGTAGTACTCGTAGGAACTCGACGTCGCGTATCCAGTCGGTCGGCTTGAGAGCAAGCGAAACCTGGTTTGTGCACCATCTTCGAGTTCTAAAGCATAGTTCGCAAGATTAATGGCAGCTTCTTTGTATCTTGGTTCGCCGGTTAGATAATAAGCGAGCATCCAGCCCGTCGAATACATGTGCGATGCAGATGGACCGCCACCTTTCCCATAAACTTTCTTGAGGCTCTTTCCAGTCGAGCCCATTGAATCAAGATCCGCACCTTCAGCCGATAATTCTTCAACCAAAAGCGTCTTCGGATATCCACGATGCGTACCGGTGCCTGCATTGGCATAATGAAACGTGTGCCAATGCAACCCCAAGTTGTACGGATGCCGGTCTTGCGTGGTGTGGTAGGTATCGATGTCCCAAGCGTGATTTGCCATATCGATCATTTGCTCGAACCAACGCGTATCACCTGATCGCAAGAACTGAATGGCAAACCCCCAAGCGCAGTCGTACTGATTGTTCAGATGCGCGATCAACGGACTCGGCCCCTTGTGAAACACAGCTTCGTGATCGCTGTAGACATCCCCAAAGTTCCGCCAACCGTACTCATCGATCGCTTCGCGTTTGTCAACAAACGTATCGTTACCAACGATCGCTTGATTGATCAGCGATTCATACAAGACGCCTGCTGGTGAATCGGCGAGGCTGGCCACAACATCACTGACCGCGGTTGTACTTTCGGTGTAGTCGGAACTGAACACCGGGATTGGATTGAGCAAATACCCGTCGAGAGGAGCATCCTCACTTGCTATATCGCCATCATAGATTGCCCACTCGAAAGTCTTCTGCTCTCCTCCTTGAAGTTCGTGAGGATAGCCGCTTTCTTTTGGAAACAGAGCGATATCAATACAAGATCCGTCAGAGCGAATAGCACAGGGGAAATTCTCCCAGAATCTTCGTGCAGCAACCCCGATGGTTTGCTCGCCATTCTGCAACGCAACATAGGGAGTTGCTCGCAATCCTTCGACTTGTTTGTCATCAAGTTTCAATCGGTATCCACAGAAAGGCAACGGAATCGAACCGTCGGCAACCACATGGGTTGACGACTTCCAATTCTTGCCACCACTCGAAGCTTGAAATAGATGCAACGATTGCGAAGCAGTCTGAGTCATGGCATCAACAGCGGGCCGAACAACAATCTTGTTCGCGTTATGGGGCCGATTCGCGGGTTGCGCGTCGGTTGGAGTGACGACAACCGAGAAGTTCTCGATCAGCACGGCCCCTTTTTCACCAAGGTCCCAATTACCCCCTGGGTGATTTGACGGATTGGTATTGCAGATCGTGCAGGAGAGATCAACCTGACCATTCCTCCAAGCCTTGCCGCGCAGTCTCACTTCGACAGGATATCGCAAACCAGTTGGTGAGAAACTCGTATCCACTTCGAAATGGGTAAACAGCTCCCGTGCGGAAGATCGAAGTTTAGCAGTATCATTTATGAGAGAAAATTCTCCCCAAGCCCCAGTGACTTCGAATCGCAAATCAATGCCCGATGCCTTCGTATTCTCGGCGCTTCGAGTAATCCTTACACCTTGGCGAACAAGTGTGACAGTCCTGAGGTTGATATCCTTCTTCGTAGATTCCGGTTGCCTAGCACCATCATTCGTTCGTAATCTCAGCGTTCCGGTCGCTTCCTTCGGCGATAGAGACGCATCGACCAAAACCCACTTGATCGATCCATCCGGCCAATGAGCCAACGGACGGAACTTTGAATGCTCGACAGGCCCTTTTTCGCCAGACAACTCGTAGCTCGCAAGTTTCTCGGCACTGTAGCCCGCAGGTAGTGGGAAGCCGAAAGATACTTGAACCGATGCGGGCTTGTCGAAGTTCGCCAGCTTTGGAAAGGAAACGAGAAATCGATCAAGCGTCATCAAACCACAACTTCCGTCAGTTTATCAACACACGGGGTTAACACCGGAACGACGATACACGCCGAAGTGATTAAAAAGAGTACATGATTAACTAGTCCGTGCAATGACTTCAGCCATGCGAGGCATCGAATTCGCAATTCTTAAGATCGTATCGATGGATCCCCCGTCAAGATGTCGCTTCCACGTTTGCGGAACTTCATCGCTCTGCCTTTTAACAGAAAAATACTCTTCATTTTTCGAAGAAGTTGACGAGGCAAGAAATTTCTGGGTCTGAGGGGTAAACTCGATGCCCAAAAAAGCAAAGATCTGTTTTGCGTATTCCAACGGGTTCAAGCAAAACTCATCGAAATAAACTTGCATATAATTCTCGCAACCTTGCGAGTCTTCGGCTGCCTGTTCGTTAATGCATAACCAGAAATAGGCCAACCGCTCCACCTTGCTGAACTTCAGCCAATCTGCTGTGCGCAACCCCAGACTCTTCGCCACTTTGGTACGCATCGCGAAATCAAATAAACCAGCGTCTTCGCTTGCGGGTATATGTGATTCTAAATGCCCCGACTTTTCCCCTCGCAAGACCGAATCGATAAATCCGCATGGATGCCGAATCGTATGAAGAACCTTTTGATCAGGAAGCGCTTTGAGGATTGTTCCTATACTGCCGGCTAAATCGACGCTTTTCCAAAGCATAACCTCAGCGTTGTCAACTGCGGTCGGCCAGCGCCTTGCGGGACAGCGATCATTGGCACGGTATAGCAACTGATCAAATCTCAATCGCCATTGGAAAAGCAAGAAGCTCCATCGTGCAGGTAGACTTCCGAGGTACTCCTTTGGAAACAACGGTCGCTTGAGAGCTGATCTCGATGAGCAAGCCGTTGGTAATATGGCTAAATAGTCCTTTAAGTAGCGTCCCCAAATCTCGAAATCCTCAGCATCCGATACGTAGGGGACGCACTCGACCGCTTTTACATAGTCGGGTTCGTGCAAATAAAACACCGATGGCGAGCTATCGACTACCTTGCTAATCCAGGTAGTTCCAGAGCGCCCTAATCCAATCACAGCAACGTTTCGTTGTGACATAAGTTAATATTTCAACCAATCGCCAATGCCGAAGAACCTTCGCGGCCGGAATGCGAAGATGCCCTCAGGAAAAAATTAAGTACCAGCATCTCGCTAGGCCGAAGCTGCTTTATCCAAGTGGCTTCGCTCACGATCGATTTCCTCCAATTGCGGATGGAACGCCAAGTAGTTTCCAATCGCCAACATGTCGATACGCCCATCGAGGAATGCTCGCACCGCATCTTCGGGCGAACATACGATCGGCTCTTCGTGCATATTAAAAGATGTATTGATCAGAACGGATAGGCCCGTTAGTTTCTTGTATTCAGTGAGCAACTTATGGAAACTAGGATTGCTCTGCGCGGTAACCAATTGGGGCCGAGCGGTCTTGTCGATGTGCACTGCCGCAGGGCTCTCTTTGCACATCTTCTCGGTGCAATCGAAGGTGATCGTCATGAATTGAGCCGTTCGCTCCCCACCTTCAATGTTTTTGAATAACTCATGCTTGCTCTCATCGAGAGCCGCAGGTGCGAATGGCATGAATTCGGTTCGCCCAAGCTGATGATTCAACCACAAGTTGACTTCTGGCTCTTTAGCTTGATACAGAACCGAACGGTTCCCCAAAGCCCGAGGACCATACTCCATTCGCCCATTGAAACGGCCAACAATTCGGTTTTTGGCAAGCTCAGCTGCGATCTCGACTTCAGGTTCCTGCAGTCGTTTGTAGTGAACACCCGCAGCCTTCAAGCAACTCTCAATTTCTTCATCGCTGTAATCGGGACCCAAGTACACACTGTTGACTTGCTCGGGACGAATCCCTGATTCAACACTTGCAACATAAGCCGCACCCGTACCACACCCTCCGTCACCCATGTTCGGGTAAACATAGATACCCTTAACACCGTCACACTCTTGAATTCGCTGATTGAGTTTGACGTTTGCATTGACACCACCGGAAAGACAAACGTATTCGCAGCCAGTCTTCTTCAGCCAATAGCCAGCGACCTTCTTGGCGACTTCTTCAAGAACAGTCTGGTACGCAGCTGCGACATCTCGCATCGCGAAATTCTGAGCCAT
>CAIJIZ010000235.1 GCA_903820735.1 uncultured Pirellula sp. | reverse complement strand
GATGGAAAAACGGATATCTTCGGAATCATCGTGCGACCGAAAAATATGGAGCCCGGCAAGAAATATCCGATCATCGAGAACATCTACGCCGGTCCACAAGACTCCTTCGTTCCAAAATCTTTCTCAGCCCTCAATGAATACCATGCACTTGCTGACCAAGGCTTCATCGTCGTGAAGATCGATGGAATGGGAACCTCCAACCGCAGCAAAGCATTCCATGACGTTAGCTACCGAAATCTCTCCGACGGAGGTTTCCCCGACCGAATCCTTTGGATGAAAGCCGCTGCGAAGGAATTTCCCGAAATGGATCTCGATCGTGTTGGGATCTACGGAGGGTCCGCAGGTGGACAAAACGCCCTCGCCGCACTCCTCTTCTTCGGAGACTTCTACGACGCAGCAGTCGCTGATTGCGGATGTCACGACAATCGCATGGATAAAGTCTGGTGGAACGAACTCTACATGGGCTGGCCTATCGCCGACCACTACACTGAGAATTCCAACGTCGTGAACGCTCACCGACTACAAGGCAAACTGCAACTCGTCGTCGGAGAACTCGATACCAACGTGGATCCTTCAAGCACCATGCAAGTCGTCGATGCATTGATCAAAGCCGATAAAGACTTCGACCTTCTCTATATTCCAGGCGGTGGGCATGGCATCGGCTCCTCTCCCTACGGAAAACGACGCCGCGACGCTTTCTTCAAAGAACATCTGCAACCTCAATAAGCAGATTGCACTCAACTACCTATCGCGTACATCGCCTCGAACAAGGTGCCTATCAACCATTTAACCAAGCGATCACAAGCAACGATGAACCAAGGATCGCCACCAACGCAGCGATCACTCCAGCCGTAGATCGCGGCATCGCTGGATACTCCTTCCGCAACGTCCCCGTGTCGCGGTGATACTCATACCAAGCCAAAGCCAATGAGACTAACCCCAAAGCGATCATCGCAATCCCGAACTGCTTCGGGCCAATTACCGCTGTCCCTCGCAATTGCTCCGGACCGCCGATTTTGCTTAAGTCCAATTGGAAAAACTTATACGCCGAAAAACCAAAAGTTATCAACGACGTAGAGGTCCTCACCGCAGACATAATCGTCCGCTCATAAGCAACCCGCGTTCGCTCAATGGCCAGCCGAGTCGCAGTGTCTAGTTTGGGCTGTTCCGTTTTTTCCAATCGATTCTCCATCTCTGCGTCGATACAGTCTACTTTTTCGGATTAATCCCGGCGTTGACGCACGCCGACGGCTAGAATAGTCTTACTGCTATAGCAGTGAGGTCGCCACCACTGGGCTACGCTCCAGTCAACAACTATATAAAGCCAAATCCGTTGTATCGGACCGGTTGATATACAACTCAAATAATAATTCCTGACCATTTGGCTCTGCAAAGCTCCCGTACTCCGCATGTTTCCCATTCGACTCGCCATTCAAAATTCGCGAAATCCCTGGTGGATTCTCGTCGTCTGGATGTTGGCAGTCCCAGGAGTACGCCCTATCGTCCACCAACACGAGCCTAAAAACTCCAGTAGCTGCCAATCGCAGCTGCTCGAAAAACATCTTTCCGCTTTCGAACACTCGGCGGATTCCAACAAAGAACACCTCCACTGGGTTTTCTCCCTCGATGGCTCCGTCGCAACTCCCCTGCCTAACGGAACTTGGATCAACGGTCCGAGTGTATCAATACCAGTCGATGCGATCGACGAATCTTCCCATCAAAGCGTCCATCCGTACTCGCCCCTTTGGGAGTTCGCCCTAAGCGAACTTCGCTGTCACCAAAGCTCACTAAATCTATTTACGGCTACCGCGAAAGCTAAATCCGCTGATTTGCTTTGCGCTCTCGAAAGCCGAGAGCGCATCAGCGACGCTTGCTCTGCATTAACCCTATTCTGCATCGCTCGCCAATAATGTGGCAATAATCTGCCGAACTGCCAGTGCGTTTCTCGCCGCCGTTCGGAATCTTTCCCAAGAACGCTCATCGCGTTCTTTCGCAGAACAAATCCCCACGCGTCGGCCCGCTCCGACACCCTAACTTAACCCTCCCCGTTAGCCCTACCTTTCGGCTCGCTCATGAACACGTTGCAACATGCCCTCCGCGGCTGGCCCTATATCCTCGGCTCTCTCCTTGTCGGAGGGCTACTCGGTTCCTTAGCTTGGCGATCTCTTGCAGACCGCACAAACGCTGATCGTTCAAGTATCGAAAACACCCACGCAGCGTCATCCTCTGCCCACGGTCGCCATTCCGATGCTTCATCAGCAAATAAAGCGACGCCCGACGAATCCCATCAATCTGACACTCCACCCAGCGATATCCTGTTGCCTCAATCGCAATGGCAAGCCGCTGGTATCCAGATCGCAAAGCCACTGACAAGCGAATTCGTAACCCCTGTTAGCCTCACAGGAAAAGTTACGTTGAACGAAGATCGCATCGCACACATTTATCCAATGGTCGAAGGAACCGTCGATGAAGTCTCCGTTGCCTTAGGCCAAAACGTGAACACTGACGACTTGCTCGTCGTCATCCATAGCCGCGAAATTGGTCAAGCAAAACTCAATCTCTACCAAGCTCGCCTTCAAAAGGAAATCGCGATCGTCAAAAGAGACCTTCAATCTCGAATCGCAGTCAACACTCGCAGCCTTATCCAATCCCTACGGAAACTGCAGCCTATCCAAGAAATCGAAAAAGAATTTCGATCCTTAACCATGGGGGATTTCCGAGAACGACTCCTCGCCTCCTATGCCGGTTATTTGAAATCCCAAGCGGACGTCACTCGCCTCGAAAATGTACAAGACAGCGGCGCGGTCTCCGGAAAACTTCTTCTAACGGCCCAAGCAACCAGAAACGCCGACTTGGCAACCTTCCAAGCTCGCATCGAACAAATCGAATACGAAATGGAAACCGAAATCCTGCTCGCAAACCAAAACGTGAAGGAAGCTGAAACGCGAGTGGCGGTCGATTCCACTAGCCTTCGAATCCTCGGTGTCGATGCAAAAGATATCGACAGTATCGATCCGGCCTCGCAAGGCGAAGCGATCTCACACTATCCGATTCGAGCCCCGTTCAACGGTACCGTTATCACCAAAGACTGCGCTCTTCGCGAACAAGTCCGACCAAGTGCATCCGTACTAACCATCGCCGACCTCTCCTCGGTGTGGATCACCGCCGACGTATTCGAGGAACACGTACCACTGCTCAATGCACTAAACAAAAAGACTGTCTCGCTTGTCAATGAAGCTTGGCCAGACAAAACATTTCAGGCTCAAGTTTTCTTCACTGGTGAGATCATGGATGAGAAGACCCGAACAATCTCCCTGCGAGCGATCGCAGACAATACCGACCGGTTGCTCAAACCCGGAATGTTCGTCAATGTCCTTATCCCCGGGGTCTCCCAAGGCTCCGCATTGACGATACCAAAAGATGCCGTCCAAGAACACGAGGGAAAGAAATTCGTATTCGTGCACCTCGGCTCCGACCGATTCGCGCGCCGCGATGTCCAACTAGGCCCGACCAACGAACACGGTGTCATGATTCGTGAAGGCATCCAAGCCGACGAACCTATCGTCGTTCAAGGTGGCTTTATCCTCAAATCTCGGATGCTCGCCGAACTCTTGGGTGAAGAATAAAGCAATTGCAGCTTGGTAAATCAAGAAGCCATCAACCTCCCTTCAAACAGATCATAAGTCTATAGATCCATCATGGTTGAACCAATCATCCGCTGGTCGTTG
>CAIJIZ010000234.1 GCA_903820735.1 uncultured Pirellula sp. | reverse complement strand
CGCGTTCGAGCAAGTACATGTTATGGGGTGAATTGATCGCACCGAGGATTCCGCGAAGCTTGCGTACCGGTTCGAGTTTCTCTTTGGAACCGCAGATGACTCCTGCGAGGAGGTCATTGTGACCACCCATGTACTTCGTGGCCGAGTGCCAGACGTAATCGACTCCCCATTCGATGGGACGTGTATTGAAGGGGGTCGCAAGGGTCGCATCGATCAGCGTTTCGACGTTGTGTCGTTTGCCGATCGAGACGAAGGCTTCGAGATCGATTACCGAGAGGTGCGGGTTCGTAGGTGATTCGCTTACGATCATCTTCGTGTTGGCATTGATCGCATCTTCCATGGCTTGCATGTCCCCGGTTTTCACTTGGTGGGTGACCACCCCGAATCGGGAGAGATGCTTCGAGCAGAATTCGCGGCTGCGGTGGTAGCATTGATCGAAGAAAACGATTTCGTCTCCGGCACTGAGTTTCGTCATCAGCAACCCGACGATAGCTGCCATGCCGCTCGAGTAGATGATGGCGTCCTCGGCGCAATCGAGGGCTGCGAGTTTGCGTTCTACGACTTTTTCATTCGGATTCCCGTAGCGACCATACTCCTCGCGGTCTTGTTTCTCGTAGATGTAATTGAGGATGCTTTCGGTGGACTCAAAAGTGTAAGTGCTCGAGCAACAGATCGAATCTGTGATCGCATTGCTCGGTTTTTGACGGGCTTCTCCAGCGTGTACGCTTTTGGTGCTCAGGCCCAATTGTCCATTTTGGTTCGAAGTGTTCTTGGGGTTCGAAGCGCCAGCGGAAGAAGAATCCGAGGAAGAGTCAGTGGGGAACGTCATGAATCAGGTAGCCAGAGTCGGCTTTTGGTTAAGCGAGGAACGGGTGGTAAAGGAATAACCGAGTGGAGCCCGCGATCCGCAACACGTCTTGATGCCGGTTGTGCTTGAACCATTACGCCTTGGATCCATTTAAGCGACCTAAAATTTAGGTGATCGGATCCTATAGACAAAAAATGGCACTTTAGCAGTGAGGCTGCAATCGGCCGCAAATCCCTGAACTCGTAACCTGATTTTACACATGCCTGGGGAACTGAGCAAGTTCGCCAGGCGGATTAACTCGGCTGGGTTTCTAGAGTACACTGCTACGTTGCTAAGGCGATTGTCGATTCTAAAGGCGGAATATGCCAGCGATGCTCAAAAACTTATTTGACAGGTGCCAGTGGGCTGGGTTACGGGGAACTGGGTTTCAGGGGGCCGTGATTCAGGGGGCCGTGATTCAGTGGGCTGGGATCGCGTTCTTCGATTCTGCGCGTGGATCTGGAAAGCCTAGAGTCGCGGTCGTTGTGCTCGCTTGTGCGGTCTTTTTTGCATCAGCGACATTGGGGGTAACGCAAGAGCCCGAGCAGATTGCGAAGTGGGTTGCGGAGCTTGGTAATCCGAAATTCGAGGTCCGGGATCAGGCAACTGGTCGATTGAGTGGGTTGTCGACCGATCAGCTAGAGTTGTTGCAAACGATGCAAGCTAGTGCGAGCGATCCCGAGGTTAGGGTACGTTTGGGAAGTGTGATTGCCAAATTAAAGTCCGAGCGTCAGCAGCAGATTATCGGCGTTTTTTTGCGTGATCCAACGATGCAAGAGGATCATGGGTTGAAGGGTTGGAACAGTTTCGCGCGGGTTGCCGGCGCGACCCGCAGTTCGAAGCGATTGTTTTTGCAGCTTTATGAGCGACATGCAGAGTTGGTCGAGAAAGAGATCCTCGACAGCGATCAGGGAGCGGAGATTGCGAGGAAGCTGGTAAGTCGGATTCAGGAGTCCGAGATTCGCCGAGGGGACGGAGTCGATAAATCGGACGGTTTGGCTTTGCTTTACACTGTTTGTGTTTCAGAAGGAGATAAGAAGACTCCTTTGAACGCTTCTGCACTCCGCTTGTTATTGCGAGCACCATTCAATCAAGCGCTTCGGGACCCGCAATCGAAGCGATCGGTCGAAGCGATGATGGAGCGATGGACGACGACTCTTGACGATGGTTACGAGCAAACTGTTGCGATTCAAATCATGGTCGAAGCCGACTTGAACTCCGCGAGGCTCCTGTCTCGCAGAATGCTTGAGCGAGCTGCCGCTGGCTCTGAGATCGAGCCCGGGGATTTGCTGCGAGCTTTTCAAGTCTTCTTTCGAAGAGGGAAACCAGAAGATATTGAGCTTCTGGAGGCATGGCTTGAACGGAAGGAGGTATGCGAGGAGAGTATGAGCATCGCAGGAGGGTTTCCACCAGCTGGGCAGAATCCAGGAAATCGAGGAGGGGCGGACGGAGGAGCACCGGGTCCGGGTGATGCGAGGTTGGTGTCGACCGTTGAGTTAAGAGATGTCGCCTTGCTTGCTTGTATGCAAGTTCGCGGGATCGATTATAGACAGTACTTTCCGACGATCCTTATCTCGCAGTTGTGGGGATATATTCCACGTTCAATCGCTCTGCCACCTACTTCGGAGAAGGTGCGGGAAACTAGGCTTGAGGCTTACAGGAACTTGGTGCTGAAATCCGGTTCGGGGCAATAAGCGGGGTATAGAGAAAGCAGTGGAAGAAAAAGTGGGGGTTACACGTGCAGCGTGAATGGGACTTTGAATCCGAGCCAGAGGGTTCGAATTGGATGAGTGATGAGTCTTCGATGCGGCGAGCTTTAGCGTTGGCACGTCGGGCGTCGGAAGAGGATGAAGTACCGGTCGGCGCATTGATCCTCCATGAGAATCAAGTGATAGCAAGTGCTTATAATCAGCGTGAGCAATTAGCGGATCCTACCGCGCATGCGGAGATGATTGCGATCACGCAAGCCGCATCGCAGCTTGGTACTTGGCGTCTATTGGACTGCACGTTGGTGGTAACGCTTGAGCCATGTCCAATGTGTGCAGGCGCGATTTTGCAGAGTCGCATACCGAGAGTGGTTTATGGGGCTAGGGACCCGAAAGCTGGTGCGGTCGATTCACTGTATCGATTGTTGAATGACACGCGGCTGAATCATCGTTGCGAAGTTGTGTCTGGGGTATTGTCCGTCGAATGCGGCATGGTGCTGACGGAGTTTTTCGAGAGGAAGCGCAGGTTGGGCAAAAAATAGTAGAGTGTTTAGGTAATTGGCGGGTTTTGGGCGGTTGGCTGATTCTGGGTAGCCTGCGTAGATATTGCGGCTTGTTCCGTGGGAAATGTTTATTCCCTTTGCACCGATTGTGCAGTTACTAGGCGTATCGATCCGATAGGACGAAGGGACCCTCTGTTTTCAGGGGTGTGCCTGGTTCGATGACGCGTTAGTTAGGGGCTCGCTATGAGCAGGATTTCTCGGAACACGATCAGTGGGTGGATTATCAGGGGCTGCATCGGCGGCGTTCTGCTCAGTGGATGTCATCCGGTGGATCGTTTTCATTCGTGGCGAGATTCGAAGAATGTTTCCTACTATCAGGATTTCGTTACGCGGATTGAGGAGCCGAGCATTGAAAACTGTGTCGATCCTCAGGTAAGCGAGACGGTCAATCCGTTGGCGGTTGAGAATCCGGCGGATTTGCCTACGTTGGAGTTGCGTTTGCAGGACGCGATCTCGATGGCTTTGCAGAGCAGCGAAGTCTTGAGAAACATAGGCGGCACGGTGGTTTCGGCACCGCAGGGAACACCGACTCAGATCGATCCTGCGTTGACGGATTTGAATCCGTTGGGTGGTACACAAGCCGCCTTAGCGGCATTCGATGCTGTGGTGACTTCGCAGTTGTTCTGGCAAAAGAACGATCGTCCTGTGAACGTTCGTCCGCAACCTCCTTTTGACCAGTTGTTTGTGCCAGCATCGCGTCAGACGGCCGGTACGCAGATCAATCAAATACAGAAGCGTACGGCGACGGGTGCGACGTTTGCGCTTCGAACCAACGTTTTTTACGATCGGAATAACAACCCGACGCGAAAGTACCGCAGTGACTTCAGCGGGTTCCTGGAAGCCGAGTATCGACAGCCATTATTGCAAGGTGCGGGGACGACCTATAACCGCATCGCTGGACCGAACGGGGTGGTTGGTCAGTACAACGGGGTGCTCATTGCAAGGATCAATACCGATATCAGTTTGGCGGACTTTGAGTCTGGCGTGATTCGTTTGATCAATGACGTCGAGACGGCATATTGGGAGTTGTACTTCGCGTACCGCGCACTCGATGCGCAGATCTCGGGCCGCGAGAATGCATTGAAGACTTGGCAGCGGATTCGCGAGTTGCAGAAAGTTGGGTATCGTGGAGGTGAAGCCGACGCGGAAGCCCAATCTCGGTCCAATTATTACTTGTTCGCTTCGCAGTTGAACGATGCTTTATCGGGGCCTAATGGTCTCTACGCTGCGGAACAGCGACTTCGGTACATCATCGGTTACCCTGCTACCGATGGAAGGCTAGTCAAGCCGGTCGATGATCCGATTCAAGCTGAAGTGATCTTCGATTGGCAGTCGTCCTTAGCGGATGCGGTGAACCGTCGAGTGGAAGTGCGAAGGCAGGAATGGTCGATCAAGCGTCGAGAGTTGGAATTGATTGCTGCACGTCTGAACAAGCGACCACGGCTCGATGCGTTGACCTTGTACCGATACCGAGGTTTAGGTGATCATTTGCTGGGCACGCGCAAGCCAAATGAATCTCTCGATAACTTCTTTACGAGTCTCGGATCGGGTGATTATCAGGAATGGCAAGGAGGTTTGGAGTGGTCCTACAACGTAGGGTTGCGACAAGCTTCGGCGGCCGTCCGACACGCTCAATTGAATTTAGCGAGGGAAATGGCTTTGCTCAAAGAGCAGCAGCTTCGTATCTCGCATGATTTGAGCAATTCCGCTCGGCAGATTGCTCGAAGCTATGAGCTGATGCAGATCAACTACAACCGGATCGAGGCTGACAAGTTGCAGGTTGAGGTCTTGAGAAATCGCTATGAGAAGGGTTTGATCAACATCAACTTCTTGTTGCAAGCTCAGCAGCAACTGGCGAATAGCACCAGCGCATTCTTCCGATCCTTAGTGGATTACAACCTTGCGATTCGAGACTTCCATCGCGAGAAGGGTTCGCTGTTGATGTACAACCAAGTGAACCTTTCCGAGGAGCCGCTCAACGGTTCGATGTTAACGGGTGCTTACCAACGTGGTCGGTATTTCACTCCTCGCGATAATCCGGAGCAAGTAGTTGTTCGGAACCGGATCAGTGCAGGTGCCTTTGATCCGAGTGCGGTCGGTAGTCCTGTATCGGGGGCTCCGATGGAAACGGTAGTCCCAATGGAGACAATAGCTCCAATGGAACTCTCGACACCTATCGAAACCGCAGTACCTGCTCGAAAAGATGCGCTGGGTACTTTGGAAGAACTCGGCAATCAACCCTAAGTGCGTTCTTGGGAAAACACTATCGGTATGTCAGTTCGCGCGGAGTTTGGTGAACTGACGAACTTGGTCGGTGATCGCCAGTTCGGTGGGTAGTCGTTCCATGGAGCTCGCACCGTAGAATCCATCGACGGATCGGCAGTTTGATAGGATGAACTGTGCGTCCTCGGGGTTTGCAATCGGGCCACCATGGCAGAGCACAAGGCAGTCTTCGCGAAGTGTTTTGCAAGTGTCGGTGATGGCTTGCACTTCTCGCACACAGTCGGAGAGTGATTTGGCACTTTTCGCTCCGATCGAGCCGCTGGTGGTAAGTCCCATGTGTGCGACAACGATGTCCGCGCCAGCCTGCGTCATGAGTTTGGCTTCCTCTACATTGAATACGTACGGGGTCGTAAGCAAATCGAATTCGCGGGCTGCGGCGATCAACTCGACTTCTTGCGAGTAGCTCATCCCCGTTTCCTCGAGGTTTGCGCGGAACAGCCCGTCGATCAGTCCGACGGTTGGGAAGTTTTGGATTCCCGCAAAGCCGAGTTCTTTGAGTTCTTTCAAGAAGACGTCTCGGATCATGAAGGGGTCGGTGCCGTTTACCCCTGCAAGCACCGGAGTGTGTTTGACGGCAGTGAGGACTTCGTAAGCCATTTCTTTGACGATTTGGTTTGCGTTTCCGTAGGCGAGCAAGCCGGATAGGGAGCCTCGTCCGGCCATGCGATAGCGTCCGGAGTTATAGATGACGATCAAATCGATACCGCCGGTTTCTTCGCATTTCGCTGAGATACCCGTACCGGCTCCTCCACCGATGATCGGTTCGCCACGGGCGACTTTAGCGCGAAGGCTATCAAGGATCTGCGAACGGGTCGGTCGTTTAGTTTGCATCTTTAGGATTCTTTGCTGCGTTGTTGGAGTTCATGGAAGACTTCGATGACACGCTCAATGAACTTCGGGTCGTTGATATGAGCATCGACGCGTTCGACACGGATATGACTGAGCCCGTCAAGTGCTTTTTCAAGTTCATCGAAGAGTGTATGGTTTGCGGATGGATCGAAGAATGGTTTATTGGGTGCATCGAGTGCGGAGAGACCTTGGGTTGGTAAAAGAAGGTGTACAGGGCTGATGCTTTTGGCAAGCTTAGTCGCCATCCATTGGGCGCATTTTCTATTTTCCTCGGCCGTAGTCCGCATGAGAGTGACGTTGGAGTTGTGAATGTGCAGGTTGCGGTGTTGAAAGGGGGCGGGGACGGTATGCATTGCGCCGAAGTTGACCATGTCCATTGCGCCGACGCTCATGACGCAAGGGAGTCGCCGTTCGGAGAGTACATCAAATCGTTTGGGGCCGGCCGGAAAGACTCCCCCTACGACTTCGTCTGCAACTTCTGTGGTCGTCAGATCGATGATGCCTTTGACCAGCCCACTCGATACAAGGCTTTCCATGGCTTGACCGCCGATCCCCGTTGCGTGGAAAACCAAGCAGTCGTAACCGGCTTGTTCGAGAGCTTGACGAACTCCGGTGACGCATGGGGTTGTGACTCCGAACATGCTCAGAGCGATAGCGGGTCTGGTGGGGTGGTCAGGGGATGGTCCGTTGGCCATCCCGATCATTGCATTGGCGGCGTTCGATAAGATACGGGTGGAGACGGCATTGAGGCCACTTACATCGACGACGGAAGGTAAAACCATTACGTCGCTTGAACCTACATACGGGGCGATATTTCCCGATGCGACGGTGGAGACCAAGAGTTTTGGAAGCCCGATCGGAAGAGCTCGCAGGGCGGGCGCGATCAAAGCTGTCCCGCCACTTCCTCCAAGCCCTACGGCTCCTTGTAGCGAGCCTTCGACATATTCATCTTTGAGAAAACTGACTAAAGCTAGACTCATAATTTCGATCGCTTGGGCGCGGCCGAGGGAGGCGAGTTCTTTAAGGCTTTCTGAGCAGATTTTCTTTGACGATGCTTTGGCGAGGAGTTGTTCTGCTGAGATATCGGCAGGTCGTACCGTAATTGCGACTTGGGTCGCATCGGTAGTGCTTACATCGACGGTTTGGACGTTGAGTCCTGATTTGCGGATGATCTCAGCCACGTATTGGATTTCCGGCCCCTTGGTATCCATGGTGCCGATAACATAAAGGGTCGGGTTGGAATTCTTAGAATCCATGATGTCTCGGGATGTTTTCTGGTGATGGCGTTACAGCTAGGATGGCAGGTATTATAAGTTATAGGATCGTTGTTGACGGCTCTTGGGAATCCAGCCGAGACTTGGACATGTCCATTATAGCGAGTTGAAGGAGTTACCGGTGAGTCACGAGCAAACGAAGCTAGATAGCATGATCGCGCAGATGCTCAATGCACCGATTCGCAAGACAGGATTGTCCTTGCAACGACGGATTGATTTGTGCAATGCCTGTATTGCAGCGGTTCAGTCCGTGGTAGACGAATGGGTGCATGTCGGTGTGCAGATCAAGCGAGGAAGCGGAAACACGTCAGTGATGGCTGAAGAGCTTCTCACTGGACCGTTGATTGCAGTGCGATTACTGCGGTTGCTGAGGGACACATTCGAAGATTTCATTACCCATGGCTTTTCTAGGCTGCCGACGCTTCATCCCGTCGAGACTTATTCATCGATGCGGCGTCGAGTTCGAGTGCCGATATTTCCAACGCGACAGCTTGAAGATAAATGGTTATTCCCTGGGGTTAGTGCCGAAGCGGTGTTATTGTCCGAGACTCCTTGGAAAACCCGGCATGCCGCGTTCCTTGAAATGATCTACGCGACGAAGGTCAATCGTATCTGCGCAGTTCTCGGAGCGGGAAACGTTTCCTCCGTACCGTTTTCAGATACTGTTCACAAAGCCTTGGTATTGGGTACTCAAGTGATTCTGAAAATGAATCCGGTGAATACCGCGTTGACTTCCGTGTTTCAAAAAGCTTTTGCGCCCCTGATCGCAGTTGGGCTGCTTGCTATCGTCGAAGGTGATTCGCAGCTCGGAGCGGAATTGGTGGAACACGCCGGCGTAGACGAAGTTCACTTGACGGGTTCACTTGCGACATACAACCGAATTGTTTGGGGAGCGACGCCGACCGAACAGCTCGAGCGAATGCGACGCGAGGATCCTAAGTTGCGTAAGCCCGTCACTAGCGAGTTGGGAAATGTCTCACCTTGGATCATCGCACCGGGCAAATACACCGCTAGGCAATTGCGAAGCCAAGCTTGTCATGTCGCAGCCTCGATAACCAACAATGTTGGATTTAATTGTTTAGCGACACGGGTCATCGTCACCAGCTCGGCTTGGAGGCAACGCGATGAGTTTTTACGATTGGTGCGAGAGGCGATGCAGGCGACTCCGGTGAGGAACGCTTATTACCCGGGCGCTGTGGATCGCTATGAGCAATTCACCGGTCAACGGGTTGAACCAGATCAAAATGGGGCTTTGCCGTGGTCACTTTTGGAATCGAAATCACCTGATCAGGATCCGATGCTCTTTACTGAGGAGTCTTTTGCGCCGGTATGTGTCGAGACGATGATACAGAGCGACATGGGAGAGGATTTTTTTCTCAAGGCATCCGAGTTCTGCAATCACCGACTCATGGGTTCTCTGTGCGCGTCGATCACGGTTCCGAACAATGGACCGTTGGCGCAAGAAAAGCAGCTCAATCAGTGTATCGACCGACTTCGTTATGGCTGCGTCTGTGTGAATCAATGGAGCGGGTTGGCTTATAGTTTATTAACGCCCGGATGGGGTGGCAGTCCACTGCACAAGATCGAATCCAGTGGTATCGGGAGCACGCCGAGTACTGAGAGCGGACAAGGTTTCGTCCACAACACGTATTTGTTGGACGGTTTGGAGAAATCCATCGTGCGCGGGCCACTTGTGGACTGGATTCGCCCGGTGTGGTTCCCATCCCACCGCTATGCGTTGGAGTTGGGGCGAGCACTCTTTGATTTTTATGTTTCGGATTCCTTGCCTAAAGAATACCGAGCGAAAAGGGGTTCCTTCTTAAGTTTCCGGAAGCTGTTGCGAGTCATGAGATACGGCGCGATCGGAACTCTGAGGTAATTCCTACCGCGTATCAAGGTTGGTACAGTGTCTGAGACATTGGGCCGCAAGTGTATCCATGATTACTTTGGACTTGCATGGTGCATACGTTTCGCTGCGATTACCGCTTGGCGACGGACTTCGATGGCCTCTCCGATTTCGGAGGCCAAGCTGGAGGAGCGGTTGATCAAGCTATCCATCTGTTCGGCTGGGAGTGTCAATAGCGTTAGGTCTTTCTCCGCGCGGATGATCACATTTTCGTTGGAGGAACCAGCAGTGATGCGATCTCCGAAGCACTCACCGGATTCCAAGTTCGCGACGATGGATTGCTGGCCATCGGAGTGGAGCAACACTAGGGAAGCTCGTCCGTTGAGGATCAGAGCACACTGCGTAAATGGCCGACTCGGTGAATGAATAATTTCGCCTGCTGTATATTCCATTAACGTTGATTGGTCTTGAGCAGCACCACTTGCAAGGGCTTCGAATCGGCGATGATTTTGTAACCACTCCGAGGCAGACTTTTGTGGTTTGCTTGGGTTTTCCGATGGCCCGTATTCCATTTGGATCGGGAACGGAATTGTAAGTCCTTCACGACGCGCCATGTACCAAAGTCGGGTCATGAGTTGGTCGCGAGTCATCGCAAGGACTTCTTGGCTTTCGACCGTAAAGATCATTCGGTAGATGATCGAGAAGTCAGCATAGTTGACGGTCCGTACCAATGGACCGGGAATGGACTTGATGCCAGGAGTGCTTTTTAGCAACTCTTCGAGAAGCTGTTTGACACGATTGGGTGGATCATCGTAGCTAAATCCGACTTCGACGACCTCGGTTCTTTCGGTCGTCGGACGGGAGAGATTGCTGAAGGCACTTTTATAGAGGGAAACGTTTGGTACTACCCGGATTTCGCGTGTGGGGGTTTCAATATGGACGCTTCGCCAATTGATTTCCACAACCTTTCCTGTCACCCCATCTGCTGTGATCCAATCGCCGACATTCAATGGGCGTTCGAGCAAGAGCATCAGTCCCGAGACTATATTTCCCAAGGGTTCTTGCAACGCGAGCCCGAACACGACCGATCCGACCCCAAGGGCGGTGATCGCGCCTTGGACTTCCATCCCCCATACTTTGCTGTAGATGACCATCGCACCTAGAGCGACCAAGGCGAAGCGTGCGATATCTCGGAAAAGTTTCGGAACGCGTTCGCTCAGGGAGTTCGCGCCTCCCAAGCCGAAGACGATATCGTTGATAACACCCAGCAAAGCGTACAAGAGGGCGATCCAAAAAATGGTTTCCGTCCAGCGAACGGCAACATGGTCGCTTGGAAGTTCAAGAATCCAGCGGACGAACAACAGCACGGCGAGTGCGGGCAGAACAAAGGTCCGAAGGGTACGAAGATTTCCGGCGAGCGGATTTCCTCGTCGTTCGAATGCATTGATGCATTCATTGAGGATCAGCAAACAGACCGGGAAACCGATCGCAAGCCAGATAGCTGGCCAGAGTGGCAAGTTCGACATGTCGGTCAACGAATTCATGATAGCACCTGCCAGACTTCAATAGGCGCACGTCCTTCAACATCGTTTTGCGACGGTCCGAGATGTTGTGGACCTTGAAGCTGGAATTGATCGCCTATCCTCTCGTGCACGCTCTTTGTTACACGGATCGCAGAAGTACTACTGCCGAGCACCAATCGCTTAGCGATGGTAACGGTATCCCCCCAAAGGTCGTAGAGAAACTTCCGCTTGCCGACCACACCACCGACAACAGGACCGGAATTGATGCCGATGGCCACGTTCAATTCGGCTTTGGATTCGCGATGTGCATGAGCGACAATCCGAACGGCTTCCAGAGCAAACTGTATCATGCGTTTTGCGTGATCAGGACGCGATACAGACAATCCGCAGACCGCCAAATATGCTCCGCCGATAGTTTTCACCTTTTCAATTCCGTACTTATCTGCCGCTTCGTCGAGCCGCGCGATCAGATCCCCAAGAACTTCCAAAGCTTTCGATTCACCCGCTTCTGCACTGAACTGTTCAAGACCGATAAGCTCGGCGAAAATAACTGAAACATCAGTGAATTTTTGGCTTGCTCTCTCATCTCCCT
>CAIJIZ010000233.1 GCA_903820735.1 uncultured Pirellula sp. | reverse complement strand
CGAAACAATGCGTTATTGGATAAGATCCGACGCAAGTATCAGCAGAAGAACACCGTTGGGTATTCTTTGAATGCGTTTGTTGACTACGACGATCCTTTGGCCATCCTAAGTCACGTGCTGATTGGAGCCGAAGGAACGCTGGCTTTTATTAGCGAGGCAGTCCTGCGTACGCTACCGGACTTGCCCGAGAAGGCCACCGCGTTAGGGTTCTTTGCCGACGCCCATGCGGCTTGTGATATCATCCCTGAATTGATTGCCATCGAAGCTGATGCAGTGGAGTTCATGGACCGCGCGAGCCTTGAATCCATACGCAACTTGGACGGTGCACCTGAGGATTTGCCCAGAAGGTTAAGCGAGCATCAGAAGTTGATGGGATTGTTGTTCGAGTTTCAAGCGACCGACAAGGACGCTTTGGCTGCGAAGCTCGAGGCATTCCGCACCAAGTGTGCGCCGAACATGAAACCCTTGAGCGCAATCTCCTTCACACAGAACAAGAAAGAGCAAGCGAACTTGTGGAAACTCCGCAAGGGGATGTATCCGGCAGTTGCCGCGATGCGAGGGCGCGGTGAAGCAGCGATTCTCGAAGATATTAACTTTCCGTTGCCTCGCTTGGCCGATGCGATCCTCGAATTGCAAGTCATGTTCCGCAAACACGAATATGCCAACGGGATCATTTTCGGGCATGCGAAAGATGGAAACTTGCACTTCGTCATCTCCCAACCGATGGCGAGCCAGAAGGACAACGACAAGTACGCTCGATTGATTGACGACATGGTCGATTTGGTCGTTCATCGATTCGATGGATCGTTGAAGTCTGAGCATGGAACGGGGCGTAATATGGCTCCGTTTGTCGAGACCGAATGGGGTAGTGAAGCGGTCGGGTTGATGCGACGACTCAAGGCGGCGGTGGATCCCGATTGCTTGTTCAATCCGGACGTGATTTTGACCAACAAGCCGAAGTTGCATTTAGAGAACATCAAGGACTTGCCAGTCGTCGAAGACATCGTCGACAAGTGTGTAGAGTGCGGGGCTTGTGAACCTCGTTGTCCAAGCCGCGATTTCACGTTGTCACCAAGGCAGCGGATTGTATTGCGGCGCGCAAGGCAGCGACTCATCGCGCAAGGTCGCACGGAGTTGGCCAAGCAATTAGATATCGAATATGAGTTTGCAGGTAAGCAGTCGTGCGCGACGGACGGATTGTGCGCGATGGATTGCCCAGTTGCGATCAACACAGGAGATTTGATCAAGCAATTGCGACGCGAAAGCGTATCGCCGATGGCAAAACGTGTAGCCGCTAATTTGGGTGCTAGGTTTGGACTGGCTGAAAGGGCTGTCGGAGCAAGCTTATCTTTGGGACGAGTCGCCGCAGGGTTTTTAGGATCCGATGCGATGCAGGGTATGACCAAAGGAATGGGGAGCCTGTTCTCCGGATTTCCACAGTGGCATCGTGGGTTGGGCGAGCAAAACGAACAGGTTGACCGGTCGTTGTTGGTGGGAATAGAAGAGTGCGACTATGTTTATTGGCCGACCTGCATGTCGCGGATGATGCACGGGACGGCGGGAGCGTTGGTGCGGGTGGCTGATAGAGCAAAGGTCAAGTTGCACATACCCAAGAATGCCGTTGGGTTATGTTGTGGTCAAGCGTTTTCCTCGAAGGGATTCTTGGATACGGCGTTGAGCAAACAAGCTGAATTGATCGATGCGATGTGGGTTTGGAGCGATCGCGGACGCCGCCCAGTCGTGATGGACTTAGGATCGTGTACAGCGTTTCTCAAGCAGGGATTGAACGAACTCGATGCCGTCCGTCGCGAGCAACTTCAACGGATAAACGTCCTAGATTCATCGTTGTTTGCAGAAGCACTTTTACCGAAGTTGTCAGTTCGGACGAAGAAATCGAGCGTGGCAATTCATTCCGTTTGTTCGAACCAAAAGTTCGGCTGGGGTGATGCGATGGTAAAGGTCGCGCATGCTTGTGCGCAGAGCGTGATCCAACCGCACGAAGGGAAGTGCTGTGGCATGGGTGGCGATCGTGGCTTTGAATTGCCAGGGCTCGTCAAGAGCGCGACGAAGGATGTCGGGCCGGCGATGCAACAAGCCGGTTGCACAGAAGGCTATACCAATGCACGATCGTGTGCGATCTCCTTGAGTACCGGTAGTGGTGAGTCGTGGCGAAGTCTGTTCCATTTGCTCGATGAATGCACAGGTCGATACACAGATCAATACACAGTAGAGCAACGTCCCGCGAGCGACCTTGCGGCAGGGGGAAATATAGCAACCACGGAAACCGCTGATGTCTCGGATCATTGAGTTACGCGTTGACCAGTTGGAACCTGGGCAGGTTGTCCATGCAGTCGCGCGCGCGATTGCCAGACGGGACTGGGTGCGGGGGGGTGCTGACGGGCAACTCGGTGCTGACGGGCAACTCAGTGCTGACGGGCAACTCAGTTCAGACAGGCAACTCAGTTCAGACAGGCAACTCAGTGCTGACGGGCAACTCAGTGCGGGGCAAGCAGGCGTTCAACCAGGAGCGAATCATCAAACGACCAACGGAAGTGACGATGGGATTTACGTCGTCTTGCTCGGGACGCAAGGCAGCGACTTTGTTGGGTGTGGCTTGAAGGACCTGTTGAAAGTCGAGACCAATGCGAGCGTTGGTGCCTATGGATTTGCGAACACCGACAACTGCGAATGTGTGGTGCAAGGGAACGCGGGGGATTACTTTGGGCACTCCCAAGTTTCCGGCACGCTGACGGTGATGGGCTCCGTGTCGCATTCGCTGGGTGCGATGGCGATCGGTGGGCTGAACGTGGTGTTGGGGGACGCAGGTGACAAGGCTGGGGTATCGCTGCGCGGTGCGGATCTTCTGGTGCGAGGAGATCTCGGTTCGCATGCGGGATATCGGATGGAGTCAGGCACAT